>JAFEDP010000657.1 GCA_018241545.1 Pseudomonadota bacterium | reverse complement strand
GTTACCATAGCCCGATGACGCCCCTGCCCCTGGTCGACATCGGCATCAACCTCGCCCACGACAGCTTCGACGCCGACCGCGACGCGGTGATCGCCCGGGCGCGCCGCGCCGGGCTCGTGCACCTCGTCGTCACCGGCTCCAGCGCGCCGTCCTCGGCCCTCGCCGCCGGCCTCGCCGCTGCCCACCCGGGGCTGCTGTCGGCGACCGCGGGCGTGCACCCGCACCACGCGCTCGAGCTCGACGAGGCCGCGCTCGCGACGCTGCGGTCGCTGCTGGCCCGCACCGAGGTGGTCGCGGTCGGCGAGTGCGGCCTCGACTACTTCCGCGACTACTCGCCGCGCGACGCCCAGCGGCGCGCCTTCGAGCGCCAGCTCGCGCTCGCCGTCGAGACCGGCAAGCCGCTGTTCCTGCACCAGCGCGACGCGCACGCCGACTTCGTCGCGATGCTGCGCGCCGCGGGCCCGGGGCTGCCGCGGGCGGTCGCGCACTGCTTCACCGGCACCGCCGAGCAGGCCGAGGAGTACCTCGCGCTCGGGCTCCACATCGGCATCACCGGCTGGATCTGCGACGAGCGGCGCGGCCAGCACCTCGCCGAGGTCGCGCGCCGCATCCCCGCCTCGCGGCTGATGCTCGAGACCGATGGCCCGTACCTGCTGCCGCGCACGCTCAAGCCGCGGCCGGCGAGCCGGCGCAACGAGCCGCAGTACCTGACCGAGGTGTGCCGCACGGTCGCCGCGGCGCGCGCCGAGGAGCCGCGGGCGCTCGCGCTCGCGACCAGCCGCACCGCGGCGGCCTTCTTCGGCCTCGCGCTGTCGCTGCCGCAGGCCTGAGG
Source organism: Pseudomonadota bacterium (assembly GCA_018241545.1). GTDB lineage: Bacteria > Pseudomonadota > Gammaproteobacteria > Steroidobacterales > Steroidobacteraceae > CAIKZZ01. The sequence continues at coordinate 796 of JAFEDP010000657.1, read as the reverse complement.
CCGTCGAGGAATCCGTGCTAACCAACTGTATAATCTAGACAAAGTATCCGACCGGGAGCCCCGATGGACACCGCCGCCGCCACCCGCCTCATCGACCGCACGTTCAGCGACAGCATCGAGCCGAGCCTCGAGGCGTACATCCGCGTGCCGAACCAGTCGCCGCTGTTCGACCCCGACTGGGAGGCCCACGGCCACATGCAGCGCGCCGCGCAGATCCTGCTCGACTGGTGCCGCGCGCAGCCGGTCAAGGGGCTCACGGTCGAGCTCGTGCGCCTGCCCGGCCGCACGCCGGTGATCTTCGCCGAGATCGAAGGCTCGGCCCCCGGCGAGGTGCTGCTGTACGGGCACTTCGACAAGCAACCGGAGTTCACCGGCTGGCAGGCGGGCCTCGGGCCGTGGACGCCGGTGGTGCGCGACGGGCGCCTGTACGGGCGCGGTGGCGCGGACGACGGCTACGCGCTCTACGCGAGCCTGCTCGCGATCCGCACGCTGCAGGAGCAGGGCCTGCCGCACGCGCGCTGCGCGATCCTGATCGAGGGCTGCGAGGAGAGCGGCAGCGTCGACCTGCCGGCCTACGTCGAGCACCTGGGGCCGCGCCTCGGCAACCCGGACCTCGTCATCTGCCTCGACGCCGAGTGCGGCAACTACGAGCAGTTCTGGCTGACGACCTCGCTGCGCGGCAACCTGGTCGGCACGCTCTCGGTCGAGGTGCTCGCCGAGGGCGTGCACTCCGGCACCGGCACCGGCATCGCGCCGGCGCCGTTTCGCATCGCGCGCGGCCTGCTCGAGCGGCTCG
>JAFEDP010000656.1 GCA_018241545.1 Pseudomonadota bacterium | reverse complement strand
GAGCCCGACCGCGAGCAGCGCGCCGAAGGCCGCCTGCAGCAGCGCCGCGAGGCGCAGGTCGCGCAGCGCCGACGGCCCGCGGGCCGCGCCCAAGAGCGCGAGCGGCGGCAGCACCGGCACGATGTAGGGCGCGAGCTTCGAGTCCGACAGCGAGAAGAACGCGAGCGTGAACGCCGCGCTGACCCACAGCACGCGCGCCGCGTCGAACTCGCCGAGCGGCCGGCTGCGCCGCCAGCCGCTCAACAGCGCGCGCGCCACCTGCGGCAGCCACGGCAGCGACCCGGCGGCCAGCACCGCGAGGAAGTACCACCACGGCTGGTAGCGGTCGTGCATCCGGGTCAGGTAGCGCTGGAAGTGCTCGCGCACGATCAGGAAGTCGAGCGCGCCCGGGTGGGCGCGCTCCACCAGCACGAACCACGGCACCACGAGCGCCAGGTACAGCGCGAGTCCCTTGCCGAGGTGCAGGTGGCGCCACGCCGCGAAGTCCCGCTGCAGCAGCGTGTACAGCACGAGCACCGCGCCGGGCAGCACGATGCCGATCAGCCCCTTGGTCAGGGTGGCGGCGGCCATCGCCGCCCAGCACAGCAGCATGTAGCGGCGCGTGCGCGCACCATCCGTGCCGCGCTCGAGCTGCGCGAGGCAGAAGGCGACGGTGGCAAGCGTCAGCCAGCAGCTCAGCGACATGTCGAGCGTCAGCAGCTGGCCCATCGCCACGAACAGCAGCATGCTCGCCGCCATCGCGGCGCCCGTGGCGCCGCGCTCGGCGCCCCAGGCGCGCCGGCCGAGCAGGTACACGAACCAGAGCGTCAGGGCCGCCGTGGCGGCCGCCACCAGCCGCGCGGCCCATTCGTGGTGGCCGAACGCGGCGAAGGCGAGCGCGGTCGCCCAGTACTGCAGCGGCGGCTTCTCGAGGTAGACGAGGCCGTCGAGGTGCGGCACGACCCAGTCGCCGGTCGCGAGCATCTCGGCCGGGATCTCGGCGTAGCGGCCCTCGTCGGGGTTGAACAGCGGCCGCAGGCCCAGCACCGCGAACCAGACGACGCCGCACGCCAGCAGCAGCAGCGCCCACGCACGCAGCTCGTGCCGGGCCTCGGAGTCGCGGTTCATGGAGGACGCAGCCAGGCGAAGCAAGTGCGAAGTGTAGCCTCCGCCGCCCCTCCCGGGCCAGCGCGCGGCCGCCGCCGGATGAAGCCCCGTTAATCCGCGGCGCTGCGCGCCGGTCGCCTATAGTGGCGCGCGGAGGTCCACGGCCATGCGGCTCACATTCCTCGGCGCGGCCGGCGAGGTCACCGGCTCGCGCTACCTGTTCGAGGTCGGCCGGAGCCGGGTCCTGGTCGACTGCGGCCTGTTCCAGGGCGGGCGCGACGCGGCGGTGCGCAACCGCGAGCCGTGGGGCTTCGCGCCGCGCGACCTCACGGCGGTGGTGCTGACGCACGCGCACCTCGACCACAGCGGCCTGCTGCCGCGCCTGGTGCGCGACGGCTTCCGCGGCCGGGTGTACGCGACGCCGGCCACCGCCGAGCTCGTCGACGTGATGCTGCGCGACAGCGCGCACCTGATGGCGGCCGAGGCGGCGCGCCACGAGCGCCACGGCCGGCGCGAGCGCGAGCTGTGGGAGCCGGTGTACGGG
>JAFEDP010000655.1 GCA_018241545.1 Pseudomonadota bacterium | reverse complement strand
GAACCTCACCGGGCATCGCGACGACGACTATCTCGCGGACGGGCTGCAGGAAGAGATCCTCAACGCCCTGGCGCGCATCCGCGACCTCACCGTCATCTCGCGGACCTCGACCGCCGAGTACCGCAGCGCCGCGCGCAACGTGCGCGAGATCGGGACGCGCCTCGGCGTCGGCTCGGTGCTCGAGGGCTCGGTGCGCCGCGACGGCCAGACGCTGCGCCTGACGCTGCAACTGATCGACGCGCGCGACGACCGGCACCTGCTCGCCACCAACTACGACCGCGACCTCGGCCACATCCTCGGCCTGCAGACCGCGGTGGCGCGCGAGGTGGCCGAGGCGCTGGCCGCGACCCTGAGCCGCTACGAGCGCGGCGAGCTCGACCGCGTCGGCACGAACAACGGCGACGCCTACCGCAGCTACCTGCACGCGGTGGCCCTGTTCCGCCAGACCACGGACGAGGACGAGGACGGGCTCGCCGCGCCGGTGCGGCTGCTCGGGGAGGCGACGCGGCTCGATCCCGACTACGCTGATGCGCACGCGCTGCTGTCGCAGGCCCACACCTGGCGGTACTTCTATGCGCAGCACGAGGAGGACGCCCGGGGGGCACGCCAGGCGTTCGAGCGCGCGCTGGGCATCGACCCCGAGCTGCCCGAGGCCCGCCTGGCACGCGGCCTGTACTCGCTGTACGTCACGCACGACGCCGACCGCGCCCTCGCCGACCTAGAGCCGGTCGCCGCGCTGCGCAGCAACTCCGCTGCCGTGCACAGCGCGCTCGGCTACGCGCTGCGCCGCCGCGGGCGCATGGACGAGGCGCTGCCGCACTTCGTCCGCGCCTGGGACCTCGACCCGCTGAACCACGCCTACGACGGCGCGCCGATCACGACGCTGCTCGGGCTGCGCCGCTACCCCGAGGCGATCGCGCAGACGCGGCTGCACTCGGCCCGCTTCCCCGACAATCCCGAGGGCGACGAGGCCCGAGCGCGCCTCGAGGCGTTCCTCGCCGGCACCACCGCGCCGCTCGCGGCGCTGCTGCGCGACCACGCCGACCGCCTGCCGCCCGACGACCGCCTCGGGCTGCAGGCCGAGATCGCGCGCGCCGAGGGTCGCTACGCGGAGGCGGCGCGGCTGTTCGCGCAGATCCCGGTGCGACGCCACAGCGTCATGACGCACCGCCTCGCCTTCCTCCACTGGGCGGCGGGCGACGCGGCGCGCGCGGCAACGCTGTTCCGCGAGGTGCTGGCGCTGATCGAGCGCGAGCACGACGTGCTGGGCGAGGACGAGCGCGCGGTCCTGAAGGCGGGCACGCTCTCCATGCTGGGCGACCACCCCGCGGCGCTCGCCGCCATCGACGCGGCGTGCGCCCGCATGCCGGAAGCCACCGACCCCGTCAACGGTCCGCGGCTGTCGCTGGCGCGCAGCATCGTGCTGCTGCGCGCCGGGCGCGCGGACGAGGCCTACGCCGAGGTCCGGCGCCTCGAGCGCGTGCCGTTCGGCGCGCCGGTCGACTTCTTCCAGGACCCCGACCCGCTGCTGCTCGCGGTGCGCGACGACCCGCGCTACCAGACGCTGCTGCGCCACCCGCCCCGGCTGTGAGGCGGGCCGCCGGTCAGTGCGCGGACTCGAACGCCGCGAAG
>JAFEDP010000654.1 GCA_018241545.1 Pseudomonadota bacterium | reverse complement strand
CCCCGGGCTCGACGCCGGCCGGCTGCGCGCGCTGATCGGCGAGGCGCGCGCCCAGGCCGCGGCGGGACGCGCGCCCGCGGCCGCGCGCACGCTGTTCCGCGAGCTCAAGGCCGCGCTCGCCGCAGCCGGGCCCAGCGCGTAAGATCGGCGCATGCAGCCGCTCGTCGGGATCATCATGGGCTCGTCCTCCGACTGGGAGACGATGCAGCCGGCCGCCGATACGCTCGCCGAGCTCGGCGTGCCCGCCGAGGTGCGGGTCGTGTCCGCGCACCGCACGCCGGACCTGCTGTTCGAGTACGCCGCCGCCGCCCGCGGCCGCGGCCTCGAGGTGATCATCGCCGGGGCCGGCGGCGCCGCCCACCTGCCCGGCATGACCGCCGCCAAGACCACGCTGCCGGTGCTCGGCGTGCCGGTCCAGTCGAAGACGCTCTCGGGGCTCGACTCGCTGCTGTCGATCGTGCAGATGCCGGCCGGCATCCCGGTCGGCACGCTCGCGATCGGCGCCGCCGGCGCCACCAACGCGGCGCTGCTGGCGGCCGCGATCGTCGCCAACAAGCGGCCGGCGGTGGCCGCGGCGCTGGAGCGCTACCGCGCCGCGCAGACCGAGCGGGTGCTGGCCCGCCCCGACCCGCGCGGGGGTGGCGCACAGTGAGGGTCGCGGTCATCGGCGCGGGCCAGCTCGGACGGATGCTGGCCCTCGCCGGCTATCCCCTCGGCGTCAGCTGCGAGTTCTACGACCGCGCGGCCGACACGCCGGGGGGCCAGGTCGGCCCGATCGTCACCGGCGAGTTCGACGACCTCGAGCGCCTCGAGGCGCTCGCGCGCCGCGCCGACGTCGTCACCTTCGACTGGGAGAACGTGCCGGTGGCCTCGCTCGCGCCGCTCGCGCGCCTCGCCCCGGTCTACCCGCAGCCGGCGGCGCTCGGCGTCGCGCAGGACCGGCTGCTCGAGAAGACCCTGTTCCGCGACCTCGGCATCCCGACCCCGCCGTTCGCGCCGGTCGACCTGCGCTCCGACCTCGAGGCCGCGGTCGCGCGCATCGGCCTGCCGGGGATCCTCAAGACGCGGCGCTTCGGCTACGACGGCAAGGGCCAGGCGCGCCTGCGCACCCGCGCCGACCTCGACGCCGCCTGGGCCGCGCTCGGCGGCCAGCCGCTGATCTACGAGGGCTTCGTGCGCTTCAGCCGCGAGGTGTCGCTGATCGGCGTGCGCAGCACCCGCGGCGAGGTGCGCTTCTACCCGCTGACCGAGAACGTGCACGAGCACGGCATCCTCGCGACCAGCCGCGCGCCCTGCGCCCGGCCGCTGCTGCAGCGCGCCGCCGAGCGGCACGTGCGCGCGCTGCTCGAGCGCTTCCGCTACGTCGGGGTCCTGGCGGTGGAGTTCTTCGTCGAGCGCGGCCGGCTGGTCGCCAACGAGATGGCGCCGCGCGTCCACAACTCCGGCCACTGGACCATCGAGGGCGCCGAGACCAGCCAGTTCGAGAACCACCTGCGGGCGATCCTCGGCCTGCCGCTCGGCGCCACCGCCGCGCGCGGACACACCGGCATGGTCAACTTCGTCGGCCGACTGCCCGAGCGCGCCCGGGCGCTGGCGGTGCCGGGCCTGCACCTGCACGACTACGGCAAGCGC
>JAFEDP010000653.1 GCA_018241545.1 Pseudomonadota bacterium | reverse complement strand
CGCCGAAGCGGTAGTAGAGCACCGCGAGCGAGGCCGACACGAGCGCGGCGACCGGGAAGCTCCACCAGATCGCGTCGGCGCCGTAGCGCGGCAGCAGCAGGGCCGCCAGCGGCAGGCGCACCCCCCACAGCGCGAACCCGAGCACGACGAGCGGCGGCACCACCGCGCCCGTGGAGCGCACCACGCCGAACAGCACCATCGAGATGCCGAAGAACACCCACGAGGGCGCGGCCACGAGGTTCACGTGGCGCGCGATCGCGAGCGCCGGGCCCGGCGCGAGGAACAGCTGCAGCGCCGGCCCGTCGACGAGCGCGAGCACGAGCACGACCGTGCCGGTCATCGCCACGCTGAAGGCGACGCCGACGCGCGCGGTGCGCGCCACCCGGTCCCAGCGGCCGGCCCCGACGTTCTGAGCCGCCATCGACGAGACCGCTGCGCCGAGCGCGAACGCCGGCATCTGCACGTAGGTCCACAGCTGCCAGGCGGCGCCGTAGGCGGCGGTGGTCGCGGAGCCGAAGCGGTTGACGAGCGAGATCATCGCCACCGCGTTCGCCGAGATCAGGATCATCTGCAGCCCCATCGGCAGGCCCTTGACGAGCAGCGTCGCCACGATCCCCGGGTCGAAGCGCAGCAGCGCGAGGTCGGGCCCGCGCAGGCACAGCGGATGGCGGCTGCGGTAGAGGTGCAGCAGCAGCGCCGCGAGGCTCACGGCGTTCGCGAGCAGAGTCGCGAGCCCGGCGCCGGCGATGCCGAGGCCGGGCAGCGGCCCGAGCCCGAAGATCAGGAGCGGGTTGAGCGCGATGTCGAGCCCGACCGACAGCAGCAGGAAGCGGAACGGCGTGCGCGAGTCGCCGGCGCCGCGCAGCACCGCCATCACGTAGGCGTACACGTACAGGAACGGCAGCGCGGCCAGGATCAGCGTCAGGTAGGCGCGCGCGAACGGCAGTGCGTCCGGCGGCGTGCCCATGGCGCGCAGCAGCGGCGCGGCCGCGAGGCTGCCGACCAGCGCCAGCGCGACCGCCACCGCCGTGAAGAACACCGCGCTCGCACCCACGACCCGGCGCGCCTCGCCGAGGCGCTCGGCGCCGACGTGCTGAGCGACCAGAATGGTGGCCGCCATCGACACGCCGAAGGCCGCGCCCAGCAGCAGGAACAGCACCGAGTTGGCGTTCGAGGTCGCCGTCAGCGCCGCCGGCCCGAGGAACCGGCCGACCCAGACCGCGTTGACGGACCCGTTCAGCGACTGCAGCGCGTTGCCGAGCAGGATCGGCAGCGAGAAGGTGAACAGCGTGCGGGCGATCGGGCCCTCGGTGAGCGAGGCGGGGTTCGGTCTCATGCGGGCGGGTCGACCAGCAGCACCGACTTACCGACCGTGGCGCCCCCCTTGAGTTCCTCGAGCGCCTCGCGCGCCGCCGCGAACGGGCGGCGCACGCCGACGTGCGGCGGCGGCAGCGCGAGCGCCTCGAGCGCGGCGTACGCTGCCGGCACGCGCTCGATCGCGTCCCACAGCCAGATCAGGTTGAAGGCGAGCAGCCCGCGGTTCTCGGTGATCATGGCGAGCGGGTCGAGGCGCGGGCGCCTGAGCCAGCGCCAGGCGAGGCGCAGCCAATCGGGACGCGTGCCCGCCGGCATGAAGTCC
>JAFEDP010000652.1 GCA_018241545.1 Pseudomonadota bacterium | reverse complement strand
CCCAGCCGGCGCTCGCCACCGCCGCGCGCTGGCCGGTCTCGAGCCACAGCGTCAGCAGCCACAGCAGCGGCACGCCCGTCACCGCGAACCAGGCCATCAGCTCCGGCGCGCGGATCGCCTCGCCGAGGCGCTTGACCGCGACCAGCCCGAGCGAGCTCGCGAGCGCCGAGGCGACCACCAGCGCGAGCCCGGCGCGGTAGGCGAACACGTCGGCCTGCACCGCGATCACCGCGACGCCGGCGAAGGCGAGCGCGATCCCGAGCCGCCGGCGCCAGTGGATCACCTCGCCGAGGAACAGCACCGACATCAGCGTCGCGAACGGCACGCCGAGCTGGGTCGCGATCGCGACCGAGCCGACGTGCGGGGTCAGGCGCAGCCCGGTGAACAGCAGCGCGAACTGCAGGCCGCCGGACAGCGTCGTCGCCACCGCGAGCGGCAGCATGCGCCCCGGGTGCCAGCGCAGGAACGGCAGGAACAGCACCGCCAGCAGCGAGAAGCGCAGCGCCGTGAAGAACAGCGGCGGGAAGTGCGCGACCCCGACCTTGCTCGCGATCAGGTTGTAGCCCCAGATCAGGTTGATCAGGACCAGGAACGCCAGGTGGCGCGGCGTGAGCGTGCTCACGCCCGCGGCGGGCCGTAGCGCGCGCACAGGAACGCGTACAGCGCGCGCACCGCCTGCGCCTCGGCGCCGACCGGGCGGCCGGGGCGCTCCTTGCCGTTCCAGGCGTACAGGTCGACGTGCAGCCAGGGGATCGCCTCGCCGACGAAGCGCCGCAGGAAGAGCGCGGCGACCACCGAGCCCGCGAACCCCGAGCTCGGCGCGTTGACGAGGTCGGCGACCTTGGAGGCGAGCTCGTCCTCGTAGCCGACCCACAGCGGCATCGGCCACAGCGCATCGCCGACCGCGCGGCCGTGGCCGGCGAGCTCGGCGGCGAGCGCCTCGGGGCTCGCGTACAGCGCCGGCAGCTCAGGCCCGAGCGCCACGCGTGCGGCGCCGGTGAGCGTCGCGAGGTCGACGACGAGGTCCGGCTGCTCCTCGCAGGCGAGCGCGAGCGCGTCGGCGAGCACGAGGCGGCCCTCGGCGTCGGTGTTGGTGACCTCGACGGTGGTGCCGGCGCGCGTCGCGAGCACGTCGCCCGGCCGGTAGGCGTCGGCGCCGATGCTGTTCTCGACCGCGGGCACGAGCAGGCGCAGCCGCACCGGCAGGCGCGCGTCCATGACGAGCTGGGCGAGCGCGAGCGCGCAGGCCGCGCCGCCCATGTCCTTCTTCATGAGCGCCATGCCGCTCGAGGGCTTGAGGTCGAGCCCGCCGCTGTCGAAGCACACGCCCTTGCCGACCAGCGTCAGGCGCGGCCCGGCCACGCCGTGGCGCAGCTCCACCAGCCGGGGTGCGCGCGCCGCGGCGCGCCCGACCGCGTGGATCGCCGGCAGGCGCTCGGCGAGCAGGCCCTCGCCGATCACGTCGCGCACCTCGGCGCCGTAGCGGCGCGCGACGCGCGTGACCGCCTCGGCGAGCTGCGCCGGGCCGAGGTCGCAGGCCGGCGTGTTGATCAGGTCGCGGGCGAGCGCATCGGCCTCGGCGACGCGGCGCACGTGCGCAAGGTCTGCTCCCTCCGGCGGCACGAGCTCGGCCGGCGCCG
>JAFEDP010000651.1 GCA_018241545.1 Pseudomonadota bacterium | reverse complement strand
CCACGCGCTCGCCGAGGCCAAGCGCCTGCGCACCGCCGTCGCGCTCGGCGCGCTCAACGCGCCGACCTCGACGCGCGTGCTGCGCCTCGCCCCGGCCCGCCCCGAGCAGCGCGTGCCCGCGTACCCGATCGGCGGGCGCACGACGCCGACGCTCGCGGAGCTGCGGCTCGACCTCAGCTACGTGCAGGCGACGCTCTTCAAGGTGACGATCAAGCGCGACGACGGCACCTGGTTCGCGCGCCTCGACAACCAGCTCAAGGATTCCAACGGCGACCTGCGCGTCGGCGTCAACACCGGCGTCTTCCCCGCCGGCCTGTACGACGTGACGGTCGAGACCGTGAACCTGCGCGGCGGCGACGGCGAGCTCGTCGGCCGCCTGCAGCTGCGCGTCGACCCCGGCTGAGCCCCCTCAGGCCTCGCGCAGCGTCGTCGCCGGCGGGGTCGTGACGACCCGGCGCGTGGCGAGCGTGCCCGCGATCCCGACGATCAGCGCCCCGGCCGCGAGTCCCGCGACCCACACGGTCGCATCGAAGCGGTAGCCGAGGTTGAACAGCCGCGTCGCCAGCAGCCAGCCGACCAGCGAGGCGGCCGACGAGGCCAGGAGCCCCGCCAGCAGCCCGAGCGCGACGAACTCCGCCGCGACCCCGGCAAGCACGGTGCGGCGGCTCGCGCCGAGCGTGCGCAGCACGGCGCTCTCGTAGCGGCGCTCGTCGCGCGTCGCCTGCACCGCCGCGAGCAGCACCACGAGCCCGGCCAGCAGCGTGAACGCCGACACGTACTCGACCGCGAGCGCGGCGCGGTCCATGACGTCGCGCACCTGCGCGAGCAGCGAGTCGACGTCGAACACCGTGACGCTCGGGAAGCGCCGCACCAGCTCGGCGAGCGCCGGGCGCTGCGCGGCGTCGAGGTGCACCGAGGTCATCAGCGTGCCGGTCGCCGCGTCGAGCACGCCGGGCGCGAACACCAGGAAGAAGTTGGGCCGGAAGCCGTCCCAGCGCACCTTGCGCACGCTCGTGACCTCGGCCTCGACCGGCTCGCCGGCGACGTCGAAGCCGAGCCGGTCGTGGAGCTTGAGGCCGAGCTCCTCCTGGAACTCGGTCGCGACCGAGACCTCCGGGTGCGCGGGGTCCGGCCGGCTCCACCAGCGGCCCTCGACGATGCGGTTGTCGGGCGGCAGCGCCGCCGACCAGCTGAGGTTCTGCTCGCGCTCGGCGAAGGCGCGGCCGCGGTCGGTCTTGGGCAGCCGGCCCTTGAGCGACTCGCCGTTGACGGTCACGAGCCGGGCGCGGACCCACGGCGCCAGCGCCGGACGCGGCACGCCGTGCGCCGCGAGGAAGCCCACCAGCGCCTCGGCCTCGCGCGGCTCGATGTTGATCAGGAAGTGGTTGGGCGCGTCGGCCGGCAGGCTGCGGCGCCACTCGCGCAGCAGGTCGTCGCGCACCAGCGCGAGCAGCAGCAGCACCGTGAGCCCGAGCCCGAAGGCCACGATCTGCACCGCGCTCTCGTGGCCGCGGCGCGCGACGTTGGCGAGCCCGTAGCGCCAGGCGACGCCGGCGGCGCCGCGCACCCCGCGCGCAGCGCGCACCAACGCGAGGCCCGCCGCGTACAGCACCGCGCCGCTCGCCGCGAGTCCGCCGGCCG
>JAFEDP010000650.1 GCA_018241545.1 Pseudomonadota bacterium | reverse complement strand
CGCGCACCAGCGCGCGTGTGTACGCCTGCGTGGGCGCCCGCAGCACGGCGCGCGTCGGTCCGTGCTCGACGAGGCGCCCCTGGCGCAGGATGGCGATCCGGTCGGCGACGCCGGCGACGACGGCGAGGTCGTGGCTGATCAGCAGCAGCGCCATGCGCTCGCGGGCGGCGAGCTCGGCGAGCAGCGCCAGGATCTGTGCCTGGGTGGTCACGTCGAGCGCCGTCGTCGGCTCGTCGGCGATCAGCAGGCGCGGCGCCAGCGCCACCGCGAGCGCAATCGCCACCCGCTGGCGCTGGCCGCCGGAGAGCTCATGCGGGTAGCGGTCCGGCGGCACGCTCGCCGCCGGCAGGCCCACGCGCTCGAGCGCGGCCGCGGCGCGCGCGGCGGCCGCACGTGCGCCGAGCCCGCCGTGCACCCGCGCGGTCTCGGCGACCTGCGCGCCGATGGTCATCAGCGGGTTGAGCGCCGTCGCCGGCTCCTGGAACACCAGGCCGATGCCGCGGCCGCGCACGCGGCACAGCGTCGCCTCGGCGGCGTCGACCAGCGGGGTGCCCTCGAACTCGACCTGGCCGCGGACCCGCGCGCCGTCCGGCAGCAGCCCCGCGAGCGCGAGCGCGGTCAGCGACTTGCCCGATCCCGACTCGCCGATCAGCCCGAGCACCTCGCCGGGCTCGAGCGCGAAGCCGACGTCCTCGAGCAGCGTCCGCCCGCCCAGCTCCACGCACAGCCCGCGTGCCTCGAGCAGCGCCACCTCAGCGCACCCCGCCGGACGGCCGGCCGAGGCGCGCGGCGAGGCCGTCGCCCAGCACGCCCAGCGCCAGCACCGCGAGCGTCAGCGCGAGGCCCGGGAACACCGCGAGCCACGGCGCGACGCCGACCAGCGTCTGCGCCTCGTTCAGCATGCGGCCCCAGCTCGGCGCCGGCGGCTGGGCGCCGAGCCCGACGTAGGAGAGCCCGGCCTCGGCGGCGATGCCGAGCGAGAGCTGGATGGCTCCCTGCACCAGCAGCAGCCCGGCGAGGTTCGGCAGCAGGTGCACGAACGCGATCGACAGGGGCCCGCGCCCGGCGAGGCGCGCCGCGCGCACGAAATCGCGGGTCATCAGCGACAGCGCGCTGGCGCGCGTCAGGCGCGCGAACACCGGCACGTTGAACAGTCCGATCGCCACCACGGCGGTCAGCGCCCCGGGCCCGAGCGCGGCCGACAGCAGCACCGCGAGCAGCAGCGCCGGGAACGCGAACACGAGGTCGTTGCCGCGCGCGACCAGCTCGTCCGTGAAGCCGCCGCGGGCGGCCGCCAGCAGGCCGAGCGGCGTGCCGAGCGCGAGGCCCGCGAGCACTGCGCCGATGGCGACGGCGAGCGAGGTGCGCGCGCCCACCGCGACCAGCGCCAGCACGTCGCGTCCCAGCGGATCGGTCCCGAACCAGTGGCCGGCCGACGGCGGCGCGAGCCGCGCGCCGACGTCGAGGGCGAGGCCGGCATCGAACAGCGGCGTCAGCGAGGCGAGCGCGAGCACGCCGAGGGTGAGCGCGACGGCCGCGGCAGCGCGCAGCGCGACCGACGGGACGGCGCTCACGCGGAGCGCTCCTGGCGCAGGCGCGGATCCACGACCGCGTACAGCAGCTCGACCGCGAAGTTGACCGCGAC
>JAFEDP010000064.1 GCA_018241545.1 Pseudomonadota bacterium | reverse complement strand
GTCCGCCGGGCGTGCCCGCTCGCGGCGACCCGTCGAGGGCGTAGGCGAGCCCGTGAAGGGTGCAGTCGATGCGCCCGGGCAGCCGTCCGGACCGCGCGTCGAGGAGCGCATGGGGTCGCTGCGGGCAGCTGTTGCGCAGGGCGCGCAGCGCGCCGCTCTCGTCGCGCGCCACGAGTGCGCGGCCGGCCGGCCCGTCGAGCGCCAGGAAGTCGCCCGCGGCGGCCAGTTCGCGCTCCAGCCCGACGAACTGCCAGGCCGGACGCAGCAGTGCGGCGCGCTCGGCCGTGAGCAGCGACGGACTCGCGTAGGCCGCGGCCGGCAGCGCCTCGGCCGACGACGCGGACGGCGGACCGAAGGCGCCCGGGAACACCGAGCGCAGGTAGGCGAAGGCCCGGCGGCGCGCGCCTTCGCGGTCGATCGTCGACTCCGTCTGGAAGGCGAAGCCCTGCCACAGCATCTCCAGAACCCCGATCAGCCCGAGCGCGATCGCGTCGGGATCGAGGTGGCGCGCGCCGGTGGTCGTGATCAGCCGGCCGACGAGCTCGCGCACGAGGTCCTCGAACTTGGCGTCGCGGGTGCCGCAGATGTCGTGGTACTCCTGGCGCGCGCTGGCCTCGCCCCAGAACGCGTACCACACGGACACCTTGCGGGCGCTGGCGAGCTCGGACCCCAGGTAAAGGTCGACGAGCCGGCCGAGCGCCTCGACCGGCCGGTCCCGCAGCGCCGCGACCGGCACCAGCAGCCGTTCCTCGAACTCGGCCGCGAGGAACTCCAGCGACGCGACCATCATCGCGTCCTTGGAGTCGAAGTAGAAGCGCACGATGCCGGGCGACATCCGCGCGATCGCGACCACCTTCTCGACCGTGGTCTTGGACGGACCGTGCACGTGCAGAGCCGAGATGCAGGCCTCGATCAGCCGCTGCCGCTGGCGCGCGCGCGTCGCGCGTGGCCGGGCGGGCGTCGCCGGTGGCCCGCGGCGGCGGCGCGGACGGCTCACCGGGCCTGCCCCGGCAGCGCCGTCCGCGCCGCCCTTCCCGATCGCGGAAGCGTGCGGCAGACTGCGACGAGCGGTGCCAGCAGGCGGGGAGCGGGGCGCAGGTGACGGCAGCGGCAGGGCGGTCGGCGGGCGGTGGGCGGCGCGGGCTCGCGGGCGTCGTGGATCGCCACGGCCGCTGGCTGATCATCCTGCCGCCGCTGCTGTTCCTGCTGGTGTTCTTCCTGATCCCGTTCGGCTACGCGCTCAAGATCAGCTTCGCCGAGGCGGCGCTCAGGATCCCGCCGTTCAGCGACGTCGCCTCCGTCTCGGCGGATCACAAGCTGCACCTGACGCTCAGCCTCGCCAACTACCGGTACCTGCTGACCGATGAAGTGTATGCGGTTTCGTACCTGTACTCGATCAAGACCGCGTTCTTCTCGACCCTGCTGTGCCTCTTGATCGGCTACCCGATGGCCTATGCCATGGCCCGCGCCTCCAAGGCGACCCAGGGCATCCTGATGCTGGTCATCATCCTGCCGTTCTGGACCTCGTTCCTGCTGCGGGTCTATGCGCTCGAGGGGATCATCCGCGACCAGGGGCTGCTGAACACCCTGCTGCTGTGGCTCGGCGTGATCCACCAGCCGCTCAAGATCATGCACACGACCTTCGCGGTCTACCTCGGCATCGTCTATTCCTACCTGCCCTTCATGGTGCTGCCGCTCTACGCCACCCTCGAGAAGCTCGACCGGACGCTGCTCGAGGCGGCCTCCGACCTCGGCAGCCGGCCGTGGCAGGCGTTCCTGGACGTGACGCTGCCGCTGTCGATGCCGGGGGTCATCGCGGGCTCCATGCTGGTGTTCATCCCGGCGATCGGCGAGTACGTGATCCCGGCCCTGCTCGGCGGCCCGGACAACCTGATGATCGGGCGGGTCCTGTGGGACGAGTTCTTCGGCAACCACGACTGGCCGGTGGCGGCGGCCGTCGCGATCGCGTTCCTGCTGCTGCTTGCGGGGCCGATCGCGGTGCACCAGCACTACCGCGTGCGCCAGCTGGAGCCGTAGCGTGGAGCGCCGCCGCTCGCCGCTGCTGATCACGGTGCTGTGCCTAGGCATCGCCTTCCTGTACCTGCCGATGGTGGTGCTCGTCGCCTACTCGTTCAATGCCTCGGCGCTGGCGAGCGTGTGGGGCGGCTTCTCGACGCAGTGGTACGGCGAGCTTCTGCACAACCGCCAGATCCTGTCGGCGGCGGGGCTGTCGCTCGAGGTCGCGGCGCTCGCCTCGACCGGCGCGCTGCTGCTCGGGACGCTCGCGGCCGTCGCGCTGGTGCGCTTCCCGCGCTTTCGCGGCCGGCTGCTGCTGACCGGCATGGTCAACGCGCCACTCGTGATGCCGGAGATCATCACCGGCATCACTCAGCTGCTGCTGTTCGTGTCGATGCTGCAGCTGCTCGGCTGGCCGAGCCGCGGGATGACGACGATCGTGCTCGCGCACGTCGCCTTCTGCACCGCGTACGTCACCGTGACCGTGCAGTCCCGCCTCGCGACCGCCGACCGCTCGCTCGAGGAGGCGGCCATGGACCTCGGCGCGACGCCACTGCAGGCCTTCGTCGACGTGACGCTGCCGATCATCGCCCCGGCGCTGCTGTCGAGCTGGCTGCTGAGCTTCACGCTGTCGCTCGACGACCTCGTGATCTCGAGCTTCGTGTCGGGACCGCGCTCGAGCACCCTGCCGATGGTCATCTACTCGAAGGTCAAGCTCGGGGTCAGCCCGGACATCAACGCGCTCGCGAGCCTGATCATCCTGCTGGTGGGCGCCTGCGTGCTGGCGGCCGGCTACTGGCTGCGCCGCGCCGAGCGGGTGCGGGAGCTCGAGGCGGCGGTCGCCGCCGGCTGAGGCGGGCCGCCTCAGGTGCCCGCGCCGATGATGCCCGGGTCATGGGCCGGGCGCAGGAACACCTCCTCCAGCAGCGGCACGAAGCGCTCCAGCGGCTCGCTCGGATAGTCGGGATCGAACGCGCTCTGGTCCCAGCGCTCGCAGAAGGCCGCGCAGGCGTCGAACCAGGGGTGGCCGCGCAGGCGCTCGCGGCCGTGACGGTCGCGGTCGTAGTGGTGCGCGTAGTAGTAGCTCTGGAACAGGCCGTGCTGCTCCACGATCCAGGCGACCTCGGCGCGCACGTAGGGCCGCAGCACCGCCGCGGCGACCTGCGCGTGGTTGTACGGGGCGAGGTCGTCACCGATGTCGTGTACCAGCGCCGCCACGACGAGCTCGGTGTCGGCACCGTCGCGCAGCGCCCGCGTCGCGCACTGGAGCGAGTGCTCGAGGCGGCTGACCCGGTAGCCCTCGAGGCCGGTGCCGAGGCGGCGCAGCGCATCGAGCACCCGGCCCGGCAGCGCGCGCGCGTAGCCGGCCTCGAGCCGGCCGAGCAGCGCGTAGTCGGCGCGCGTGCCGTCCTTCATCTGCCGGAAGCTCACGGTCTCGGACATGGCCGGTCCTCCCTGCGCCGCGGCAGGCGCCGCCTCACTCGCCCCGGATCAGGTCCGCGGCGCGCTCGGCGACCATGATCGTCGGCGCGTTGGTGTTGCCGGAGGTGACGCTCGGGAACACCGAGGCGTCGACGACGCGCAGGCGCCCGACGCCGTGCACGCGCAGCCGCGCATCGACCACGGCGCGTGCCGGATCCGGCCCCATGGCGCAGGTGCACGAGGCGTGGAACACCGAGCCCGCGCGGGCGCGGAAGTCCGCGAGCACGTCGGCGTCGGCGTGCACGCCCGGGCCCGGCTGGTACTCGTGGTCGATCACGGCGGCGAGCGGCGCGCTCGCGGCGATGCGCCGCAGCAGGCGCGCACCCTCGTAGACGTCCGCGACGTCCGCGTCGGTCGACAGGTAGCCGGTCCGGATCGTCGGCGGCGCGAGCGGGTCCGCCGAGCGGATCGCGACCGAGCCGCGGCTGGTCGGGCGGCAGGTGTTGAACGACATCAGGAACGCGGGGAACGGGTCCGGGTTCATGAGCTTGCGCCGTGGTCCCGCCGAGGTCGTGTAGCTGATCGGGTTGAAATACACGTGCATGTTCGGCCGCTCGAGGTCCGGGCGGCTCCTGAGGAACGCCCCCGCCTGGTTGACGCTCATGGCGAGCGGCCCGCGCCGCGTCAGCGCGTAGCGCAGCGCGGCGAGCGCCTTGCCGTGCAGGGGCGCGAGCAGGTTGTTCAGCGTCGGCACGCGCGAGCGGAAGAAGTACGAAACCGCGAGGTGGTCCTGCAGGCCCTGGCCGACCGCGGGCGCCGCGTGGCGCAGCGGGATGCCATGGGCGGCGAGCAGCGCCGGGTCGCCGATGCCGGACAGCTGCAGCAGCTGCGGGGAGTTCACCGCACCGGCCGACAGGATCACCGCGCGCCGGGCGCGCGCCACGAGCCGCGCGCCACCCCGCAGGTACTCGACGCCGCGCGCCTCGCCGCCCTCGAGCAGCACGCGCGCCGCGCGCGCGTGGGTGAGGACCTCGAGGTTCGGGCGCCGGCGCGCGGGGCGCAGGTAGGCCGAGGCGGTCGAGACGCGCACGCCGTTGCGGATCGTCACGTGCCAGAGCCCGGCGCCCTCGAGGTCGCCGGTGTTGAAGTCGCGCGTTTCGCGCGCACCGAGCGCGCTGCAGGCACTGATGAACTGCCGGCACAGCGGGTGGACCTCGCCCGACACGTCGGCGACGTGCACCGGGCCGCCGGCGCCGTGGTGCTCGGAGGCGCCAAAGGCGTGGTCCTCGAGCTTGCGGAAGTAGGGCAGGACGTCGCTCCAGCCCCAGCCCGGGTTGCCGGCCGCCGCCCAGTCGTCGAAGTCGGTGGCGGCGCCGCGCACGAACACCATCGCGTTGATGGCGCTTGAGCCGCCGAGCACCTTGCCGCGCGGCACGTAAGTCGTGCGCCCGCCGATGCCGGGGTCGGGCTCGGCCTCGAACATCCAGTTGTAGCCCGGATGGTTGTACGTGATGCCGTAGCCGATCGGGACCTGGATCCAGGGGCTCAGGTCCGTGCCGCCGGCCTCGAGCAGCAGCACCCGGTCGCGCCCGCTCTCGGACAGCCGGGCCGCGAGCACGGCCCCGGCCGACCCCCCGCCCACGATCACGTAGTCCGCCTCGGTCACAAGACTGTCCCGGCGCCCGGGTGGGACCGGCGGCGCGCCCCTGCTAGGCTAGCGCTACGCGCGCGCGGGCTCCGCGCGGGAGGCGTCGTGTCGGGAAAGATCGATCTACGCAAGCTGCCACCGCTCAATGCGCTCAAGGGCTTCGAGGCCACGACCCGTCGCCAGAGTGTAAGGGAAGCGGCCGAGGAACTGTGCCTGACCCACCCGGCCGTCAGCCACCAGATCCAGCAGCTCGAGGAGGACCTGGGCGTCGCGCTGTTCTCGCGCGAGGGCCGCAGCATCGCCTCGACCCCCGAGGGCCGCCTGTTCTACGGATACGCGCGCAAGGCGCTGGAACTGCTGGTCGAGGGGTCGGAGACGGTGCGCCGCTCGCACGCGCAGCGTCCGCTGCGCGTGCAGACTTACGTGACCGCCTCGCTGCGCTGGCTCGCGCCGCGCATCCCGGCCTTCTCCGCGGCGCACCCGGACATCCGCCTGCTGCTGTCGACCTGCGCCGCCGAGTGGGACTTCGACGAGTCGCTCGCCGACGTCGGGCTCGTGTACTGCGAGACGCCCCCGGGCCCGGAGTTCTGCTGGGTGCCGCTGTTCGACTACCGCTTGTTCCCGGTGTGCAGCCCGGCGCTGCGGGCGCGGCTGCCGGCGCGTCCCGCGCCGCGTGACCTGCTGGCGCTGCCGCTCGTGGTGATCTACTCCGAGGCGCGCAACTGGGACCTGTGGTTCGAGTCGGCCGGCGTCGCCTACCAGCCGGATGCCGGGGTCGTGGTCGACACCCTGGCGCTCGCCCTCGAGTTCGCGCTCGGCGGCAGCGGCGTGGCGCTCGTCAACGGCCCGTTCGTCGATGCCGAGCTCGCCTCCGGCCGGCTGGTGCAGCCGGTCGAGCACGCCGCGACGTGCGCGGGCGGCTGGGGCCTGATCTGCCGGCGCGAGCTGCGTGACCATCCCCGGGTCAGCGCCTTTATCGACTTCCTGCGACCCGCCGGTCCGGCCTGAGACCGGACTCAGGCGGTCGCCGGCGCGCGGCCGCGGGGCACGACCTCGATGCCCGGCTGCTTCGGCGTGTCGTCGACCATCGTCGCCGGGAAGCCGGTCCCGAGCACGCGCACGCCGCAGGGCTCCTCGAGGCGACGGATGATGTTGTCGGACAGCTCGCGCGGGCCGTAGCGCCGCTCGCCGTCCTTGAAGATCCCGAGCACGAGTGGCGACAGCTCGAGCGGCACGCGGTGCTCGGCGGCGATCCGGTCGAACAGGCCGACATCCTTGATCACGAGGTCCATCGTGAAGCCGATGTCGCGACTGCCGTTCAGGATCACCTGCGACTCGGTCTCGTGCACGAACGAGTTGCCCGAGGAGATCCGGATCGCCTCGTAGACGGTGTTCATGTCCATGCCGACGACCTTCATCGTCGTCAGCGCCTCGGTCAGCGCCACGAGGTGCACCGTGCACAGGTAGTTGGTCATGACCTTGAGCACCGAGGCGCTGCCGAAGGGCCCGGTGTGCAGGATCTGGTGCCCGAGCATCGACAGCACCGGCAGCACGCGCTCGAACGCCTCGCGCGTGCCGCCGGCGAAGATCGAGATGTTGCCGGTCGCCGCGCGGTGGCAGCCGCCGGACACCGGGCAGTCCATCGCGGTCGCGCCGCGGGCCTCGACGAGCGGCGCCAGGCGCTTGACCTCGGCCTCGTCGGTCGTGCTCATCTCGAGCCACACCTTGCCGGGCGTGAGCCCGGCGAGGATGCCGTCGGGGCTCTCCATGACGGTCGCGGTGGCGGCCGGAGACGGCAGGCAGGTGATGATGATGTCGACCCGTTCGGCCATCTCCCGGGGCGACGCGGCGCGCTTGGCGCCGCGCGCGACGAAGTCGGCGACCACGGCCTCGTTGAGGTCGCGCACCGTCAGGTCGACGCCGTGGCGCAGCAGGTTGCCGGCCAGGCTGCTGCCGACGTTGCCGAGGCCGATGAATCCGATGCGGGGGCTGCTCATGGGCGTGTCCAGGGTCGGGGGGCGCCGCGGCGCCACGGGCGCGGGCCTGCGGCGCCGGCGCGCCACGACCCAGCCCGAGCGAGGCTAGCGGCTCGCCAAAACGCTCAACAAGTCAATTCTTTTGCGGGTCTGGCAAAGGCCGTTTCCGCGAGCCTGCCACCGCGATAAAGCCGCGCGGATCGCTTCCGGGCGCGGCCATAATGGGGCGGGCGAGCGGTCGGCGACGGCCGCCGCGGCCGGGCCGGAGCCGGCCGGCCGAAGCTGCTATAAGACGGGTAGCGTGCGACGAGGGGGTTCAGCGACATGACGGCAGACGCCGATTCGATCCCGGCGCAGGCGGCGCCGCGTGCGCCGTCCATGGCGACGCGCTGGTACGTACTCGTCGTGACCGTGCTCGTCTACACGCTCAGCATCGCCGATCGCTACGTGACCTCGACCGTGCTCGACTCGATCCGCGTCGAGCTGCACATGTCGGACTCCGGCATCGCCTTCGTGACCGGCGTCGCACTCGCGTGGTTCTACGTGATCCTGGGCTTCCCGGTGTCGTGGCTGATCGATCGCTTCAGCCGCCGCAACATCATCGCGCTGTCGATGATCGCCTGGTCGGCGATGACGACGTTCACGGGGCTGGCGCGCTCGCAGCTGCACTTCCTGCTGGCGCGCATCGGGGTCGGGATCGGCGAGGCCGGCGGCACGCCGGGAGCCAACTCGCTGCTGTCGGACTACTTCCCGGTCGCGCGACGGCCGATGGCGCTGACGATCTTCTCGCTCGGCGCCCCGATCGGCGCGTGGATCGCCTCGACCATCGCCGGCGCGATCGCCGACCGCTACGGCTGGCGGCAGGTGTTCATCGCGCTCGGCATCCCGGGGGTGGTGGCCGGGATCGTCGTGTTCCTGACGGTGCGCGAGCCCAGGCGCGGGCAGCTCGACCACAAGGACGAGGGCGCGGCGCCGTCGTTCGTGACGACCATGCGCTTCCTGCTGCAGCAGCGCTCGGCCATCCACGTGATGATCGGCAGCGCCGTGACGGCGCTGTGGGGCTGGGGGCTGATGTTCTGGACGCCGGCGTTCCTGCAGCGCACCTACAGCCTCACGCCCGGGCAGACCGGCGACATCCTCGGGCCCATGCACCTGTTCGGCGGCGCCGCGGCGACGCTGTTCACCGGCTGGCTGCTGGCGCAGCCGGTGATGGCCGACCCGCGGCGCATCGTCAAGCTCCTCGGCTGGTGGATCGGCGCGGGCACCGTGGTGTCGATCTTCATCTACGCGAGCCACTCGCTGGCGGTGACCAAGGCCCTGTGCTGGCTGTTCGTGCCGTCGATCTACTTCTACATCGGGCCGTGCTTCGGCATCCTCAACAACCTGGCGCAGCCGCGGATGCGCGCGATCTTCTGCGCCGCCACGCTGTTCGTCGCCAACGTCGGCAACCTCGTCATCGCGCCGCAGATGGTGGGGTTCCTGAGCGACTTCGCCGCGCCGCCGTCGGGTCCGAACGCGGCGTCGCTGCAGTTCGCGCTGCTGTGCCTGGCGCCGACCGGCTTCTGGGCGACGGCGCACTACTTCTGGTCGGTGCGCGACCTCGCGCGCGACCAGGAGCGCGCCACGGGCATCCCCGTGTAGCATCGCGCCGCCGCGGGCGCCGCCGCTCCGGGCGCGCGCCGGGACGCTGACAACCTCGAGTGGGAGAGTGCCGATGAAGACTCTGCAGCACTACATCGATGGCCGCTGGGTGGCGCCGAGCGCCGACCACGGGCGCTTCGCCGTGATCAACCCCGCGACCGAGGCCCAGGTCGCCGAGATCCACATGGCGGGCGCGGCCGACGCGCACGCGGCGGTCGCCGCGGCGCGCCGCGCGTTCCCGGCGTACGCCGAGCTGCCGCTCGCCGAGCGCATCGCGCTGGCCGGCCGCCTGCTCGCGGTCTACGAGCGCCGCTACGACGAGATGGTCGAGGCGATCACGACCGAGATGGGGGCGCCGCACGACCTGTCGAAGCGCTCGCAGGCGGCCGCCGGCTCCGGCCACATCAAGGAGACCATCGAGGCGGCCCAGAAGCTCGACTGGGAGACCCGCGTCCGCGGGCGCGCGGCGGTGGTGCGCGAGCCGGTCGGCGTCTGCGGCCTGATCACGCCCTGGAACTGGCCGATGAACCAGGTCGGCGCCAAGGTCGCGCCCGCCCTGGTCGCGGGCTGCACGGTGGTGCTGAAGCCGAGCGAGCAGGCGCCGCTGTCGGCGCAGCTGTTCGCGGAGTTCGTCGACGAGGCGGGCTACCCGGCCGGCGTCGTCAACCTGGTGCAGGGCACGGGCCCGGTCGTCGGCCACGCGCTCGCGGTCGACCCGGACGTCGACATGATGTCGTTCACCGGGTCCACGCGCGCCGGCGTCAGCGTCGCCAAGGCCGCCGCCGACACGGTCAAGCGCGTCGCGCAGGAACTCGGCGGCAAGTCGCCGAACCTGGTGTTCGCCGACGCCGACCTCGAGGCGGCGGTGAAGCGCGGCGTGCTGCACTGCTTCAACAACAGCGGCCAGTCCTGCAACGCCCCGACCCGGATGCTGGTCGAGGAGTCGGTCTACGAGCGCGCGGTCGAGATCGCGGTCGCGACCGGCGCCGCGGTCGAGGTCGGCGACCCGACGCGGCCCGGCAAGCACCTGGGGCCCGTGTCCTCGCGCATGCAGTTCGACAAGATCCAGCGCTGCATCGAGCAGGGCATCGCGGAGGGCGCGCGGCTCGCGCTCGGCGGGCCAGGGCGCCCGAACGGCCTTTCGGTCGGCTTCTACGTGCGGCCGACGGTGTTCGCCGACGTCACCAACCAGATGAGCGTCGCGCGCGACGAGATCTTCGGGCCGGTGCTGTCGATGCTGCGCTTCCGCACGCTCGAGGAGGCGATCGAGATCGCCAACGACACGCCCTACGGCCTCGCGGCCTACGTCCAGACGCAGGACCTCGACAAGGCCCGCCACGTCGCGCGCCGGCTGCGCGCCGGCAGCGTGTACCTGAACGGCGCGGCCCAGGACTACGACGCGCCGTTCGGCGGCTTCAAGCAGTCGGGCAACGGCCGCGAGTGCGGCGCGTACGGGCTCGTCGAGTTCCTGGAGTACAAGGCCATCAACGGCTATTTCGCGGCCTGACGGGGCAGCGCCATGAGGCTCACCGACATCCGGACCTTCGTGGTCGGCAATCCGCCGCCGCACTACGGCGGCCGCTACTTCGTCTTCGTCAAGCTGACCACCGACGGCAACGTCTCGGGCCTCGGCGAGGCGTACTGCGTGCCGTTCGATCCGCACCTGGTGGCGCGGCTGATCGAGGACACGTTCGCGCGCTACCTGCTCGGCGAGGACCCGCACGACATCGAACGGATGTGGCGGCGCGTCTACTCGGCGGGCTTCACGCAGCATCCGGACCTCACGCTGATGGGCGTGCTGAGCGCGCTCGAGATGGCCTGCTGGGACATCATCGGCAAGGAGGCCGGCCAGCCCGTCTACAAGCTGCTGGGCGGACGGGTGCACGAGCGCCTGCGCTCCTACACTTACATCTACGCGCGCCCCGGCGACACCGTCGACGTCTACCAGGACCCGGACCTGTCCGCCGAGCGCGCCGCCGAGTACGTCGCGCAGGGCTTCACGGCGATCAAGTTCGACCCGGCCGGTCCCTACACGGCCTTCGATGGCCGCCAGCTGTCGCTGCCGGCGCTCGACCTGTGCGAGCGCTTCTGCCGGCAGCTGCGCGAGGCGGTCGGCTCGAAGGCCGACCTGCTGTTCGGCACGCACGGGCAGATGACCGCCGCCGGGGCGATCCGGCTCGCGCGCCGCCTCGAGCCCTACGATCCGCTGTGGTTCGAGGAGCCGGTGCCGCCGGATGCGCCGGAGGAGATGGCGAAGGTCGCGCGCGCCACCACGATCCCGGTGGCGACGGGCGAGCGGCTCGCCACCAAGTACGACTTCGCGCGCCTGCTGTCGGCCGGCTCCGCCGCCATCCTGCAGATGAATCTCGGCCGGGTCGGCGGGCTGCTCGAGGCCAAGAAGATCGCCAGCATGGCCGAGGTGCACCACGTGCAGATCGCGCCGCACCTGTACTGCGGGCCGGTGGTCGGGGCGGCGAACGTCCAGCTCGCCACGGCGAGCCCCAATTTCCTGATCCAGGAGAGCATCGAGCGCTGGCAGGGCTTCCACGCCGACATCCTGCGCAAGCCGATCCGCTGGGAGGAGGGCTACATCGTGCCGCCCACCGAGCCGGGCCTTGGCGTCGAGCTCAACGAGGAATACATCGCCCGCTTCCCGTACCAGGGAACGGCGCTGCACCTCGACATGGCCGCGCGGCCGGCCTGAGGGG
>JAFEDP010000649.1 GCA_018241545.1 Pseudomonadota bacterium | reverse complement strand
GGGCGCCTCGACGGGGCCGGCGGCCGCCGCCAGCGACGCGCCCGCGAGCACCGCCGCCAGCGCCGGCGCCGCGCGCAGCCTCATGCGGGTGGCGCGAGGCGGATGCCGCGCCGCTCGAGCTCGGCGGCGATCGCGAGGTGGATCGACTGCTGCGCGTCCAGGAAGCGCCGGTAGTCGTCGCCCGCGACCACGAACGAGGCCTCGAACTCCGGGCCGCGCGGCACGAAGCCGACCAGGTGCGCGCGCTCGAAGCGCGCGTCGGGCGCGCCGGCCACGGCCGCGCGCACGAACTCGGGCACCGCCGCGAGCTCGGCGGCCGGCGTGCCGGGCGCCAGCACGAAGCGGAACACCGAGCGTCGCTCGCGCAGCCTGCCGAAGTTGCGGATGCGCGCCTTCACCAGCTCGGCGTTGGCGAGCACGATCTGCTCGCCGCTCGTCGAGCGCAGCCGCGTGCTCTTGATGCCGATCGCCTCGACGGTGCCGCTGTAGCCGCTCTCGAGCGTCAGCGTGTCGCCGATCTCGAACGGCTTGTCGAGCGCGATCGACACCGACGCGAACAGGTCGCCGAGCACGTTCTGCACCGCGAGCGCGACCGCGATGCCGCCGATGCCGAGACCGGTCAGCAGCGCCTTGACCTGGAAGCCCAGGTTGTCGAGCGCGAGCAGCACGACCAGCGACCAGATCGCGAGGTTGGCGACGAACTGGACGATCGTCACCGTGGTCTGCGAGCGATGCTGGCGTTCGCTCGCGCCCTCCTCGAGGTAGAAGCGCACCGCCGCCGTCGCCCAGAGCCCGAGCTGCACGCCGACCACGACGACGATGAACGCGGTCGTCAGGCGCTCGGCCCGCGTGCCGAGGTCGAGGTACTTGGACCCGACCAGCAGCGACACCGCGAGCAGCGGCAGGCGCCGCGTGCGCCGCAGCAGGTTGAGCAGCAGCCGCAGTCCGCGCGGCAGCTCGACCCCGGCGACGCCGCGGGTGCGGGCCATCAGCTGGCGGTGCACCACGACGAGCGCCAGGAAGGTCGCGACCGCGAGGCCGAGCGCGTACAGCCAGTCCGACACCGGGTTGCCGAGCAGCAGCCGGTCGGCGTCGATCCCGATGCGATGCAGCAAGTCCGCCATGAGCGCGGATTATAGGGCCGGGCGTTGCCGGGACGGGCGCGGGGCAGCCAGAATGCCGCGGCCGACAAGGGGGGAGCGATGGAACCGGTCTGGCTGCAGAGCTATCCGGCGGCGGTGGACCCGACGCCGCCGATCCGGGCGGGCTCGGTCGCCGAGCTCATCGTGGAGCACTGCCAGCGCTTCCGCGACCGCGAGGCGTTCTGGTCGCGCGGCCGCGCGCTCAGCTTCGGCGAGTGCCTCGCGCTCGCGCAGGCCTTCTGCGGCTGGCTCGACCGCGAGGGGGTCGCCGCCGGCGAGCGCGTCGCGATCATGCTGCCGAACGTGCTGGCCTACCCGGTGGCCTGCTACGGCACGCTGCTCGGCGGGCGCGTGGTCGTCAACGTCAACCCGCAGTACACGGCGCGCGAGCTCGTGCACCAGCTCGGCGACGCCGGCGCGCGCACGCTCGTGGTCTGGGAGCCGGCGCTGGCCGCGGTCGAGGCGGCGCTCGGCGCGCTCGCGCTCGAGCGCGTGGTGGTCGTC
>JAFEDP010000648.1 GCA_018241545.1 Pseudomonadota bacterium | reverse complement strand
TCGAGGATCGGCTCGCCGCTCGCGTAGGCCTCCTTGACGATGGCGGCGCCCGCCTCGTAGCCGATGCGCGCGTTGAGCGCGGTGGCGAGGATGGGGTTGCGCGCGAGCGCGGCGGCGAGGCGCGCCTCGTTGACCGTGAAGGCGGCGACCGCCCCGTCGGCGAGCACGCGCGCCGCCCCGGCCACGAGGCGCAGCGCCTCGAGCAGGTCGTCGGCGATCAGCGGCAGCATGACGTTGAGCTGGAAGCTGCCGGAGGCACCGGCGAGCGCGATCGCGGCGTCGAGCCCAACCACGTGCACCGCCGCCATCGCGGCCGCCTCCGGCGCCACCGGGTTCACCTTGCCGGGCATGATCGAGGAGCCCGGCTGCAGCACCGGCAGGGCGATCTCGGCGAGTCCCGCGAGCGGCCCGGAGTTCATCCAGCGCAGGTCGTTGGCGATCTTGAGCAGCGCCACCGCCGCGCCGCGCAGCGCCGCGCCGAGCTCGACCGCCGCGTCCTGCGCGGCGAGCGCCGCGAACGGGTTCGGGTGCGGCACGAACGGTAGCCCCGTGCGCGCCGCGAGCTCGCCCGCGACGCGCGCGCCGAAGCCGGGCGGCGCGTTGAGGCCGGTGCCGATGGCGGTCGCGCCCTGCGCCAGCCGATGCAGCCGCGGCTTGACGGCGGCGAGGCGCGCGAGCGCGTCCTCGACGTGGCTGCGCCAGGCCGACAGCTCCTGGCCGAGCGTCATCGGCAGCGCGTCCATCAGGTGCGTGCGCCCGGTCTTGAGCACGCCGCCGAGCTCGGCCTCGCGCCGGGCGATGGTCGCAGCGAGGTGCGCGAGCGCGGGCTCGACCTCGCGCTCGAGCGCGAGCGCCGCCGCCACGTGGATCGCGGTCGGCACGCAGTCGTTGCTGCTCTGGCTGCGGTTGACCTCGTCGTTGGGGTGCACCGGCCGGCCGAGCGCGGCCGAGGCGAGGTGCGCGAGCACCTCGTTGACGTTCATGTGGGTGCTGGTGGCGCTGCCGGTCTGGAACACGTCGAGCGGGAACGCGTCGCGGTGCTCGCCGGCGGCAACCGCGAGCGCCGCGGCCTCGATGGCGGCGGCGACCTCGGCCGGCAGCGCGCCGAGCGCGGCGTTGGCGCGCGCCGCGGCCCACTTGACGAGCGCCAGCGCCGCGATGAACTCCGGCGGCAGCCGGCGGCCGCTCAGGCGGAAGTTGTGGCGGGCGCGCTCGGTCTGCGCGCCCCACGGCGCCCCGGCCGGCACGGCGACGGTGCCGAGGCTGTCGTGTTCGATCCGCGGTTCGGTTTCGGGCATCCCGGCGTTGGCGCTACACTTCGCAGCGGCATCCTAGCACCTGCAACGAGGCCCCACCGTGACCGATCGCCCCGCGGAGCCCGGCGCCGCCCTCGAGGCGCTGTCGCCCGTCGACGGCCGCTACGCCGACAAGTGCCGCGAGCTGCGGGCGCTGTTCAGCGAGGCGGCGCTGATCCGCCACCGGGTGCGGGTCGAGGCCGAGTGGTTCCTGTTCCTCGCCGAGGACCTGAAGCTCCCCGAGCTCGCGCAGCTGCGCCGCCCCGTGCTCGACGCCGCCGCCGCGCTCGCGGCGCGCGCCGCGCCCGGCGAGGCGCGCGCCGTCAAGGACGAGGAGAGCCTGATCAACCACGAC
>JAFEDP010000647.1 GCA_018241545.1 Pseudomonadota bacterium | reverse complement strand
GGACTGCGGCCTCGATCGAGCAGGAGCGCCGGCGCCGGCCTCGCCGGCCTCGCCGGCCTCGCCGGCCTCGCTGGCCTACGCGACGGCTTGATCGGCTGGCGCCGCCTCGATCTCCACGGTCGCGACCAGCGAGCGGCTGCCCCGCAGTGAATTCGCGATCAGGCAGCCGTGCTCTGCCTTCTCGAGGAGCTGGCGCGCCTTGACCGGATCGCTGCCCGCTGGGATCGCGAGCGTGGCCTCTGTCGTGAAGCGCGAGAACTGGGTGACGCCATCCACGCGCTCAAGGATCGCCTCGACGCGGCACTCGAGCCGGAGCCAGCTGAACTGTGCCGCCCGCGTCACCCCGCGGAACGTCAGGATGAAGCAGTCGGCGACGGACGCCGCGAGCAGCGTCTCCGGCGACCAGTTCCCTTCGGGGCCGCCGAACTGCGGCGGGGGCATCGTCTCGAGCGTCGCGAGGCCGGGGGACCCGACCGGGACCGCGCCGGCGGACGTACCAGCGGCGGTGGCTATATAAGAGTGTGGGTAGGGATGCATGTTCGACTCCCGTCTGTGCCCGGCAAAGCCATCTTCCGCGAAAGGGCCCGCCGCGCGGCCGGCGGTCCTGCCGCCGGGGCTACGGCAGCCGGGCCTCGTAGCCTTCCTGAACGACCGCCTGGATGAGCGCGTCCGGCGACGCGGTGCCTTCGACCGTCGCTTGACCCGGGTCGAGCGTGACGACGGCGGCGGTGACGCCCGGCACTGCCGACAGCGCCCGCGTGACGGCCTTGACGCAGTGCTGGCAGGTCATGCCCCGAATATCGATCGTGGTCCCGCTCATGGCGTACTCCAGCCCGGGCGACGATCGCCGCCCATCCCGATCAATATTAGCAGTATCTAATAGGAAAGGCGCGAAACCCGGCCGCGACATACCGAAACGCGAGCCAGTCCCATCGGCGGCCTATCCGGACCTCGACAGGCGCTCCTGCAGCGTCAGTAGCACGTCGTGGCGGGAGACTTCTCCGAGGAGAGTCGCCCGCCACGGGCTCGTAATGACGGGCAGCGCCTTCGCGTGCTGCTTCAGGAAGAGCTCCAGCGCCGCGGTCAGGCTGACTTCCGGCGTCAGTGCGACGCGGATCGGTGTCGCCACCGCCACCACGCGCGCCGCGGCACTGACGTCGCCGCGATGGACGTCGGTCGCCACGACGCGCGGGTCGAGGGCCGCCAGCAGCTCATCGCGGTCGTTCACCACGTACACGACGCGGGCGGGTCGGCGCGGCAGCGACCGCAGCATGTCCGCCACGCTCGTATCGTCTCGGACCCGCTGCACCGACGGGCGCACGAGGTCCCCGACGCACTCGCCGCGTGGCTCGCCGCCGGTGGCAGCGGCCGGCAGCAGCGACTCGCGATAGACCGAGGCCCCGCGCCGGTAGACCTTGGAGGTGTAGTGGGCGGTGACGCAGGCCAGGATCAGCGGCAGCACCACCGCGTGATCCAGCGTCATCTCGAAGATCATCAGCACCGCGGTCAATGGCGCGTGCGTGGTCGCGGCGAGGAAGCCGCCCATGCCGACGACCGCGAATGCCGCCGCGTCCGAGGCGAGGTGGACGGGCAGGCCGTGCACCGCAGTCGCCACCAGCGCGCCGATGGCGGCGCCGATGAACAATGTGGGCGTG
>JAFEDP010000646.1 GCA_018241545.1 Pseudomonadota bacterium | reverse complement strand
CGCGCCCCGACCGAGTCGCCGGCCTCGCGCACCTGCCACATCAGCGCCTCGAGCTCGGCGAGGCGCGCGGGGTCCGGGCAGAAGAACGGGTTCTGGTAGGCGCTCGGCGGGTCGACCGGCGCGAGCGTCAGCGGCCCGATCGCCGCGAGGTAGCCGTAGATGCGCACGCCGAGGCGCTCGGCGAGGTACTTGCGCGCGATCGCCCCGGCCGCCACGCGCATCACCGTCTCGCGCGCCGAGGAGCGGCCGCCGCCGCGGTAGTCGCGGTGGCCGTACTTCTGCTGGTAGGTGTAGTCGGCGTGCCCGGGGCGGAAGCGGTCCTTGATCTTCTCGTAGTCGCGCGAGCGCTGGTCGGTGTTCTCGACCAGAAGCCCGATCGGCGCGCCGGTGGTGCGACCCTCGAACACCCCCGAGAGGATCCGCACCTGGTCGGGCTCGCGCCGCTGGCTGGTGTGGTGGGAGGTGCCGGAGCGGCGGCGCTCCACGTCCGCCATCAGGTCCGCCTCGGCAAGCTGGAGCCCGGGCGGGCAGCCGTCGACGATCGCGCCGAGCGCCGGCCCGTGGCTCTCGCCGAAGGTGGTCACCGCGAACAGCCTGCCGAAGGTGTTGCCGGACATCCCGCTACTCCATCGTCAGCAGAAACACCCCGCCGCCGCCGCGCTCGAACTCGAGCCACACGAGCGGCAGCTCCGGCCAGGCGCGCTCGACCGCCGGCTGGCTGTCGCCGACCTCGACCACCAGGATGCCCTTCGGCTCGAGCCGCTCGCGCGCGCCGGCGAGGATCCGGCGCACGGCGTCGAGGCCGTCGGGGCCGGCCGCGAGGCCGAGCGCCGGCTCGTGACGGTACTCCTTCGGCAGGCGCCGCACCGTCGCGTCCGGCACGTAGGGCGGGTTGCTGACGATCATATCGTAGCGACCCGGGCCGAGCCCCTCGTAGACGTCGGCGCGCACGGCGCGCACGCGGCCCTCGAGGCCGTGGCGGCGGATGTTGTCGGCGGCGACCGCGAGCGCGTCCGGCGAGACGTCCGCGGCATCGACCTGCGCCGCCGGGAAGGCGTGCGCGCAGGCGATGGCGATGCAGCCGGAGCCGGTGCCGATGTCGAGGATCCGGCGCACGCGCTTCGGATCGATGAAGGGCGCGAAGCGCGCCTCGATCAGCTCGGCGATCGGCGAGCGCGGCACGAGCACCCGCGGGTCGACGCGGATCTCGTGGCCGGCGAACCAGGTGACGCCGGTCAGGTAGGCGGCGGGCACGCGCTCCTCGATGCGCCGGCGCACGAGCGCCGCCAGGCGCTCGCGCGCCGCCGGCGCGAGCGGCCAGGCGTAGGAGGCGGGCGCCGTCTCGTGCGCGAAGCCGGCGGCGTGGTAGACGAGCGCCGCGGCCTCGTCGACCGGGTTGTCGGTGCCGTGGCCGTAGCTCAGGCGCGCGCGCGCGAGGCGCCGCGCGGCCCACTGGATCGCGTCGCCGGTCGTCTCGGGGGGCAGGGCCGTGCGCCTCATGGGCGGCGAGTCTAAAGCAGCGGCGCACGCGCCGAGTCGTGGAATAATGCGCGCATGACCGACACCCCGCGCGCGCCCCGACGTCTCCCGCGCGCGCTGCTCGTGGCCGTTGCCGCGCTCGCGGCCGGGCTCGCCGGCGCCCTGCTCGCCCGCCACTGG
>JAFEDP010000645.1 GCA_018241545.1 Pseudomonadota bacterium | reverse complement strand
CGAACCGAGCGGCGGGTGCGCTCAGCCGTGCGCGGCGGCGGGCGTCGCGGGCCCGGGCGCCCCCGCCGCGCGCGCCTCGACCGCGGGCGGCAGCAGCTTGTACATCACCGGCGTCACGAGGCGCGCGAGCAGCGTCGAGGACAGCAGCCCGCCGATGATCGTGACCGCGAGCGGCGAGTACAGTCCCGAGCCCTGCAGCGCGAGCGGCAGCAGGCCGCCGATCGCGGTCGCCGAGGTCAGCAGGATCGGCAGGAAGCGCACCTCGCCGGCGCGCGCGATGGCCTCGTCGAGCGCGGCGCCCTGCTCGCGCAGCTGGTTGGTGAAGTCCACCAGCAGGATCGAGTTCTTGATCTCGATGCCGACGAGCGCAATCATGCCGACGATCGAGGTGAACGACAGCGTGTAGCCGGTCACGAGCAGCGCGAGCAGCGCGCCGGTGATGCCGAGCGGGATCACGCCGGCGACGATCAGCGTCGAGCGGAAGCTGCCGAACTCGAGCACCAGCACCGCCAGGATCCCGAAGATCGCGACCAGCACCGCCGGCAGCAGGCCGCCGAAGCTCTCCTGCTGGGCCTCGACCTGGCCGGCGACCACGAAGCGGTAGCCGGGCGGCAGCTCGATGCGCTTGAGCCGGCGCAGCACCTCGGCGGTCACCTCCGCGGTGTTGTAGCCGCCGCGCACCTCGCTCGAGACCGTGACCTGGCGCTCGCGGTTGTAGCGCGTGATCGAGCTCGGCGCCGCCTCGAAGTAGGGCCGCGAGATCTCGCGCAGCGGCACCTGCCGCCCGCTCACCGAGCTCACCTCGATCGCGTCGAGCGCCTCGAGCGTCGGCCGCTCGCGCATCGGCAGGCGCAGCGTGATGTCGTACTCGTCGCCGTTGGCGGCGCGGAACTGGCCGGCGCTGAGCCCGGCGATCGCGAGCCGCACGGTGCGGTTGGCCTCGAGCGCCGGCACGCCCAGGAGCCCGGCCTTCTCGGTGTCGATGCCGAGGTTGAGGTCGGTGCGCAGCAGCCGCACCGGGTTCTTGACGTCGCGCGTGCCGGGCGTGTCCTTGAGCGTCTGCTCCACCTCGGCGGCGATGCGGCGCAGCGCGTCGAGCTCGGGGCCGACGACGCGGATCGCGACCGGGTTGTCGATCGGCGGGCCCTGCTCGAACTGCTTGACCGTGATGCGGGCGGCGGCATAGCCGTTGTAGCGGCGGCGCAGCGCCTCGAGCAGCGCCGGGGTGCGGTGCGCGTCGAAGTCTGCGAGCTCGACGAACACCTCGCCGACGTTGGCGACGCGCCCGGTCGCCCAGACGTTGTAGTACACGAACGGCGAGCCGTGGCCGACGTGGGTGTAGTAGCGACGCACCTCGGGGTGGCGCGCGAGCTCGTCCTCGACGAAGCGCAGCGCGCGGTCCGTCTCGGCGATGCTGGCGCCCTCGGGCGCGTCCACGCGGATCAGGAACTGCGGGATGTCGGCGCTCGGGAACAGGCTGAAGCCGATCAGCGGCACGGTCGCCGCCACCGCGAGGAACAGGCCCAGCGCGCCGGCGAGCGTCGCCCGCGGTCGCGCCAGCGCGAAGCGCAGCGCCGGGCCGTACACCGCGTGGATCGCCGCCATCACGCGCGCCAGCAGCCGGTCGGCGAGCGCGTCGAAGCGGTGCACGAAGCGCCGCGCCGCGG
>JAFEDP010000644.1 GCA_018241545.1 Pseudomonadota bacterium | reverse complement strand
ATGCTGCCCGAGGTCAGCCACAGGCGCGGGCTCCTGAAGTCGAAGTACTGCGCCGCCCACATCTGGTGCTGGCCGACGCCGGTGGTGATGATCGCCTCGCCGCGCGTCAGCCGGTTGATCTCCTCGATCACGTAGTACGGCTGGATCTTGGCGCTCGCGCGGTCGTAGTTCATGGCGTGCACGCGCTTGAGCTCCGCGCAGTGGGCGTGCCAGGCCGACCAGTCGCGCCGGAAGCCGTGCGCGCGGCCGTACTCGAGCAGCTGCACCAGCGCATCGCCGACGAGGCCGACGTGAGCCCAGTGCACGCGCTTGACCTTGTTGATCTCGGAGGCGTCGATGTCGAGGTGCGCGATGTGCCTGGCGCCGCGCGCGAACTTCTGCGGCACGCCGGCAACGCGGTCGTCGAAGCGCGCGCCGACCGCGATCAGGAAGTCGCAGTCGTCGACCGCGTAGTTGGCGAACGCCGCGCCGTGCATGCCGAGCATGCGCATCGCGCGCGCCTGCGTGGTGTCGACCGCGCCGATGCCCATCAGCGTCGTGACGACCGGGATGTCGAGCGCCGCGGCGAGCGCCCTGAGCGCCTCGGCCGCATCGCCGTTGATGACGCCGCCGCCGGCGTAGATCAGCGGCCGCTGCGACTCGCCCAGCATCGCGTAGAACGCGCCGAGCTCGCGGTCGTGCAGGCGGTGCGCCTCGAGCTGCTTGAGGCGCGAGCGGTAGCCGGGCACCGGCAGCTTGCCGTGGCCGTGGAAGGTGCCGCTCCAGTTCTGCACGTCCTTCGGGATGTCGATCACGACCGGCCCCGGCCGCCCGGTGCGCGCGATCTCGAAGGCGGTGCGCACGGTCGCCTCGAGGCGCGCCGGGTCGGTGACCAGAAACACGTGCTTGGCGACCGAGCCCATGATCGCCGACACCGGCGCCTCCTGGAACGCGTCGGAGCCGATGGCCCCGGTCGGCACCTGGCCGCAGATCACGACCATCGGCACCGAGTCGGCCATCGAGTCGCGCACCGGGGTCACGGTGTTGGTCGCGCCGGGACCGGAGGTCACGACGCACACGCCGACGCGGCCGCTCGCGCGCGCGTAGCCGGCCGCCATGAAGCCCGCGCCCTGCTCGTTGGCCGGCACGATCAGCGGGATCGGGCGGCGGCGCGCGTCGCGGTTGTGGACGAAGATCGCGTCGTAGGTCGGCAGGATCGCGCCGCCCGAGTAGCCGAAGACGACGTCGACGCCCTCGTCGGCGAGCACCTGCACGATGATCTCGGCGCCGGTCATGGTCCGGCCCGCCAGGGAATGGGAGATCGTCCCGACTGCGTCGTGGCTGTCCATCACGGCCTGTTTTTCCCGTCGTCACCCCGAGAGTAGCAACGGCCGCCGGCGCCGTCTATGCACTGCAAAAAGAACCGCGCTATGCTGATCAACCCGCGCGACCGCCCTTCGGAAAGCCCCATGCGCCACATCATCGCGATCCTGCTGCAGAACGAGGCCGGGGCGCTCGGCCGGGTCGCCGGACTGTTCTCATCGCGCGGCTACAACATCGAGTCGCTGTCGGTGGCGCCGACCGACAACCCGACCGTGTCGCGCCTGACGCTGGTGACGACCGGCAGCGACGCCGTGATCGCGCAGATCGTGAGCCAGCTCCGCAAGCTCATCGACGTGGTGCTGGTCG
>JAFEDP010000643.1 GCA_018241545.1 Pseudomonadota bacterium | reverse complement strand
GTCGTTCTGTACGAACCGGGACAGCGCGCGGATCTTGCCGATCGGCGTGCTCTCGGCGGCGGTCAGCGCGCGTACGCGCTCGGTAAGCTCCGGCGTCGCGTTGCGTCGGTCGCGCATCAGGCTGTAGAACCAGGACCCGAGGTCGGCCCAGGAGCTCCAGCCGGACGCCTTGCCGTCGGGCGACAGGACCGATACGACCATCCGGGCCGCGATGCCGCGCCAGGGGGGCATGAAGTCCTCGACGCGGATCGCCGGCAGGTCGTCGAGCGCCCACTGCCACCTCCGCGGTCCGCCGGCCGGCGGGTCGGGCGCGATCACGGGCTCGTGGTTGATCCAGGCCGTGCGGTACGTCCAGCCGGGCGGCAGCTCCAGCGTGAAGCGCGCCTCGCGAACCGGGATCGTGTCCTGCGGGTCCCACTCTGCATTGAAGCGGTAGGCAGGAACCTCCTGCTCCACCTCGTAGCCGACCAGGCTGCCTGGTACGGAAGCGGGGATGCGCATCAGCTTGGCGCGCACGTCCGACACCAGTTCGCCATTGGCGACGCCGGGCAGTGAGGTCTCGGCCGTGTCGCGTTCCCTGACGACGTAGTCCTTGCCGCTCGCCGGGATGCACCAGCCGCGGATGTCGACGACCCGGTCGTCGCTGCCGTACACGGCCGTCACCAGCCCGTAGTGTTCGCCCTCGCGGCGCAGGATCCGGTACGCGCGCCGCGTAACCGAGCGGATGCGGCCGTCCGGCCGCACGACCCAGACGTCCTCGGCGTACATCAGCACCGCCGGCGTCTTCTCGTCGTGCGCCGGCGGCGGCAGCGCGGAGAGCGCATGCATCCACGCCGGGGCGTCCGCCGCGCGCGACGCGACCGCGGCGATGCATCCGCAGGCCAGCAGCGCGGCAGCGGCGAAGCGCATCGTCCGCTCAGCGCGCGGCGGCCTTCGGTGGCCGTACGAGGACGATCTGCTGCTCATCGGCCGACCTCACGTTCTGGAAGAAGGCATGGACACTGTCGTAGAACTTCAGGGGGATCAGCGTGCCCTTCACGGCCAGCGAGCGCGTGACGTGCAGGTCGGAGTCGGCACGCTCGGCCGCGAGCCGGTAGGTGAGCGCGCCAAGGTCGATCGTCTTGGGCTCGACCAGCGCATCCGCGCGCAGCGCGGCCGGGAGCTTGATCGTCAGATCGTCGTCATGGCGGTGCGGGTAGGCGAAGTACATCGGATGCACGCGCGAGCTGTGCGTGAACGTCTGCTGGCTCGCAGCCCCGAACGCGGCGAGCGGCAGCAGGCGACGGCTGCCGGCTGCCGTCGCGAATGCCGGCACGCGCACGTCGTACTCGAGCACGACCGTCGGGGACGGGGCGCTCCAGTCCGGCAGGTTGATCAGCGTGACGTGTGCGCCGGTCGGAATGACCGCTTTGAGGGCGTCCTCGAGGTCGCGCTTGCGGGCCGGCTCGTCCTCGCGCCGCTCGGCGAGGCGTAGCGTCAGGGCCTCGAGGCCGCTGTAGCTGACGCTGACGTGACCGGTCAGGTCCCCGTCCTCGGCCAGGTTGAAGACGCCCTTGCGCTGGATGCGCGAGGCATCGGCGTCGGGTATCGGGGTCGTCACGAAGTGGCCGCCGTCCTTGCCGAGCTCGAGACCGGTAATCCCCGACTCGTCCCATGGCAGCAGCCCGAACGGC
>JAFEDP010000642.1 GCA_018241545.1 Pseudomonadota bacterium | reverse complement strand
GGTCTCGGTCACCGCCGGCCGCACGACCGGCACGCCGAGCACGTCCGCCTGGAACTGCATCAGCAGCTCGTTGGCCGTCGCGCCGCCGTCGACGCGCAGCTCGAGCAGCGGCTGGCCGGCGTCGGCCTGCATCGCGTCGAGCACGTCGGCGCTCTGGAAAGCGATCGACTCGAGCGCCGCGCGCGCGAGGTGCGCGGCGCTGCTGCCGCGCGTGAGTCCGACGATCGTGCCGCGCGCGTACGGGTCCCAGTGCGGGCTGCCGAGGCCGGTGAACGCCGGCACGAAGTACACGCCGCCGCTGTCGGGCACGCCCGCGGCGAGCGCCTCGACCTCGGCGGAGTGGCGGATCAGCCCGAGCCCGTCGCGCAGCCACTGCACCACCGCGCCGGCGACGAACACGCTGCCCTCGAGCGCGTAGCGGCGGCCGCCGCAGTCCCAGGCGATGGTCGACAGCAGCCGGTGACGCGACGCCAGCGGCGCCGCCCCGGTGTTCATCAGCATGAAGCAGCCGGTGCCGTAGGTGTTCTTCGCCATGCCGGGCCGGAAGCACGCCTGGCCGAACAGCGCCGCCTGCTGGTCGCCGGCGAGGCCCGTGATCGGCACCTCGGTGGCGCCGAGGCGCGCGCGCGGGGCCTCGGCGGCGCGCAGCGAGGAGGGCACGACCTCGGGCAGGCACGCGCGCGGCACGTTGAACAGCGCCAGCATGCGCTCCGACCAGGTGCCGCTCGCCAGGTCGAGCAGCAGCGTGCGGCTCGCGTTGCTGACGTCGGTCACGTGCGCGCGCCCGCCGCTCAGGCGCCACGCGAGCCAGCTGTCGACGGTCCCGAAGGCGAGCTCGCCGCGCTCGGCGCGGCGGCGCGCGTCGGGCACGTGGTCGAGCAGCCAGGCGAGCTTGGTCGCCGAGAAGTACGGGTCGAGCGTGAGCCCGGTCGTGCGCGCGACCTCCGCCTCGTGGCCGGCGGCCCGCAGCCGGTCGCACTCGGCGGCCGTGCGCCGGTCCTGCCAGACGATCGCCGGCGCCAGCGGCCGGCCGCTCGCGCGCTCCCACAGCACCGTGGTCTCGCGCTGGTTGGTGATGCCGATGGCGGCGACGTCGGCGGCGGTCGCGCCGGCCGCGGCCAGCGCCTCGCCGATCGTGGCCGACTGCGACGCCCAGATCTCCTCGGCGTCGTGCTCGACGTGCCCCGGGGCGGGGAAGTGCTGCGCGAACTCGCGCTGTGCCATCGCCACCACCGCGCCGTCGGCGTCGAACACGAGCGTGCGCGAGCTGGTCGTTCCCTGATCGAGCGCCAGCACGTAGCGGGCCATCGCGGTCTCCGTCAGCCGGCGGGGTGCGCGGCGAGCCAGGCGGCCAGCGTCGCCGCCGCGTCGCGCGGCGCGTGCAGGCCGAGCTTGGAGCGCCGCCACAGGATGTCCTCGGCGCTGCGCGCCCACTCGGTGCGGCGCAGGTACTCGATCTCGGCGGCGTACAGGCCCGTGACCACCTCCTCGCCGAGGTCGGCGGGCGAGCGCGCGGCGCCGAGCAGTCGCTCGACGCGCGTGCCGTAGCTGCGCACCCAGCGCTCGAGCAGCCGCGGCGGCAGGGCCGGGTGGCGGGCGGCGAGGGCGGCGCGGAACGCCGCGACGTCGCCGCCGGGGATGTCGCCACCGGGCAGCGGCGCGCGCGCGGTCCA
>JAFEDP010000641.1 GCA_018241545.1 Pseudomonadota bacterium | reverse complement strand
CGGCCTCATGGAGGAGTGGCTCGCGGCGCACCGGCCGCTCGCGGCCGGGCGGGTGATGGCGCTGCTGCGCGGCGCGCGCGGCGGGCGCGCCAACGACCCGCGCTTCCACGCGCGCATGCGCGGCGAGGGCGCGTACGCGGCGCTGATTGGCCGGCGTTTCGAGGCGGCGGCGCGGCGGCTCGGGCTCGCCACCGGCCCGAGCCCGCCGCTCGATTGCAGCCAGTTCCGGGTACCGGGCGCGGCGGGCCAGCTCGCGCTGTTCTGAGCCGGCCGCACCCCGCCTCGGCCCCGGGGGCGCGGTGCTATAGTCGGGCGAGGCCCCATCCCCGAGGCGCGCCGCGCGCGCCGGAGCCGCCATGAGTCGAACCCGGTCGCGCCCTGAGCTTCGCGCGCTCGCGGCGGTCGCCTCCGTCGCGCTTGCGGGCGGCTGCATGACCGCGCGCATCGACGAGAACCGCGTGGCGCCGCTGCACATCAGCCACGGTGAGTCGGTGGTGATCCTCGCCAAGCCGCAGGTCGAGGGCACGGGCGCCGAGCCCGGCTTCATGAGCTGCGTCGGCCACAAGCTTGAGCGCGGCAGCGAGCCGATCCCGGTGTACGGCAACGACGCCTTCCAGGACGCGATGTTCCCCTGGTTCGAGCCGTCGGTCGCGCCGGTGCGCGCCGAGCACGTGGCGGCACTGCTCGAGCGGCCGCTGGTGTCGCAGCGCCTCGCCGAGACCGGCGTGCGCTACGTCGTCTGGGTCGACGGCAACACCCGCAAGATCGACAGCGGCGGCAGCCTCGCCTGCGGCGCGGCGCCCGGGATGGCGCTGTGCATCGGCTTCGGCTGGTGGGAGAAGCAGTCGGACTACCAGGCGACGGTGTGGGATCTGCGCGCCTCGCGCTCGGCCGGCTCCGTCAGCGCCAACGTGACCGGCACCTCGGCGATCCTCGGGGCCGGCGTGCCGCTGCCGTTCATCGCGCGCGTGCAGGGCACGGCGTGCGACCGGCTCGCCGGGCAGCTGCGCACGTTCCTGAAGGGCGGCGAGGGCGCGGCGTCGGACGCGGTCGCGCAATGAGCCGCTCGACCCGTGCGCGCCCTGCGGATGAGGTACCGATGAAGCGTCGATCGCCGGCTCAGCTGGCCCTCGCCGTCGCGCTGGTCGCGACGGCCTCGCTGCTGGCGGGCTGCCCGCAGGACCAGTCGTCGTCGAGTTCGAGCTCGACCTCGAGTTCAACCTCGAGTTCGAGTGGCAGCAGCGCGCCGGCGAGTTCGGGCTCGTCCGGCTCCTCGAGCTCCTCGAGCTCCTCGAGTTCCTCCGGTTCCGCAGGTTCGTCGGGATCCTCTGGTTCGTCCGGCTCGTCCGGCTCGAGCGGCGCCACCGGCAGCGCCGGTGGCGGGTCGACGGCCAGTGCGGGCGGTGGTGCGAGCGCGCCGCTGTCCCTGCCGAGCGCCGACGCCGGCGGCGGGTCTCTGGGAGTCCCGGGCGGTACACCCGCGGCGGGCACCAGCAGCGGCGCGACCGGCTCGAGCAGCGGGTCGGCTGGGCAGAGCGGCGGGGCCGCGGGTTCGGCCGGCGGCGGCGATGCCGGTTCCTCGGCGGCCGGCGGCGGCCCGGGCGCAGCGGCGTCGACCACAGGCGCAGCGGGCCGTCCGGGGGGCGGTGGCGCCGCCGGCGGGGCGCCGGGGTCC
>JAFEDP010000640.1 GCA_018241545.1 Pseudomonadota bacterium | reverse complement strand
TGGCCGCGCCCGCCGTGCCGGCCTACCGCGAGGGCATCTTCCGCCGCCTGTGGGTGTGGCTGTTCGGGTCGGGTACGCCGCCGGCCCCGGCTGCGCCCGCCGAGACGCGTGGCGCGCGCGAAGAGCGTGGCGCTGGCCGCTCCCATGGCGGGCGCGACGAGCGCCCGCGCCATGGCGAGCGTGGCCGCGACGGCCGTGATGGCCGCGGTCGTGGCGACCGTGATCGCCATCGTCGCGACGAGCGTGGCGAGCGTGGCGAGCGTGGCGAGCGCCAGGCCCGTCACCGCGACGACAATCGCGGTCAGCGCGACGGTGGCCGCGGCCGTGAGGATCGCCACGAGCGGCGCTCCGAGGCGCCGCGCCAGGAACCCCGGCAGGAACCCCGGCAGGAACCCCGGCAGGAATCCCGCCCGGAGCCGCGGACGGAGGCTCGTCCGGCGGCAACTCAAGCTGCAGAGCCCGCGGAACGCGGCGCCGATGCCACCGCAGCGCGCCCCGCGGGCGAGGGCGGCGGCGAGGCGCGGGCACCCGGCGAGCGTCGCGGTCGACGTCGCGGACGTCGTCGCGGTCGCGGCGGTGGTGCCTCGGGAGAGGCGCGCGCCGAAGGCCGGCCGGAAGAACGCGCCGAGACCGGCAGCCAGATCCCGGACATCGGCGAGTCCGGGCGCTTCCCGGTACTCGATGTCGAGGCCTACGAGCGCGAGCGCGGCGTGACGCCGGCGGCAGCCGAGCCGCATCCGGCTCCGGCCGAGGTGGCCGAACCGGTGCGTGCGCCGGAGCCGCGCGAGCGTGCGGAGTTCTCGGCTCCCCCGGCGTCGGCCTCGGTTCCGCCCCCAGCGCCGGTGGTAAGCGCGCCTCCGCCCGCAGCCCCGGCGCCGTCGTCACCGCCGGTCCACGTCGAGCCGCCCGCGGGCCCGCCGAGCGGCGTCTGAGCGCGCCTCAGCGCGCGCGGCGCAGTGCGTCGAGGAGGCCGCGGGAGGCCTCCTCGACGAGATCCAGCACGTCCTCGAAACCCGTCTCGCCCCCGTAGTAGGGATCCGGGACCTCGAGGCGGCCGAGCTGCGGCGCGTACTCGAGGAAGAGCCGCAGGCTCGCCCGCGGCGTGCGCGGCGCGATGCGCAGCGCGTCCCCGCGGTTCTGCTCGTCCATGACGAGCACCTGATCGAATTCGTCGAAGTCGTTGCGCGTCAGCCGACGCGCGCGCAATCCACTCATGTCGATGCCGCGGCGGCGCGCCGCGGCCTGGGTGCGCGGGTCCGGTGGATCCCCGACGTGATACCCGTGCGTGCCCGCCGAGTCGATCCGCAGG
This sequence comes from Pseudomonadota bacterium, assembly GCA_018241545.1. GTDB lineage: Bacteria > Pseudomonadota > Gammaproteobacteria > Steroidobacterales > Steroidobacteraceae > CAIKZZ01. The sequence continues at coordinate 368 of JAFEDP010000640.1, read as the reverse complement.
CGCAGCTCCGGTGCCTCGGCTGCCGCGAGCGCGCGGAACACGGCCTCGGCCGTCGGCGAGCGGCAGATATTGCCCATGCACACGAACAGCACCGCCGTGTGCTTTGTCAGTCCAGCTTGCTCTGACATCACTCTGACTCCAGCCGCGGCGTGCGAGCGCCGCCGAGCAGCCTCGGCAAGAACCGCTCGGCAGGCGAACCCCGCCTAGGTTACAGCCGCGCTTCGCTCGATCAACTCCGGCACCGCGCCATTCATCGGGTGCATTCCGATCCCGAAGAGCGGGACGCGACCGCGGCAGTTCGCATCCCACAGTCGTGACTGCACTCGCGCGTCGTCGCGCCACCGCGGACCGCCCCACGCCACTCCCGA
>JAFEDP010000063.1 GCA_018241545.1 Pseudomonadota bacterium | reverse complement strand
GAGCGCGCGGCCCGACTCGTCGACCAGCCGGCTGCCCTCCTCGACCTTGGCGACGCTGTCCTTGATGAGCCCCTTGATCTCCTTGGCCGCGGTGGCGCTGCGGCTCGCAAGATTGCGGACCTCGGTGGCGACCACCGCGAAACCGCGTCCCTGCTCGCCCGCGCGCGCGGCCTCGACCGCCGCGTTGAGGGCGAGGAGGTTCGTCTGGAAGGCGATCTCGTCGATGACGCCGATGATGTCGGCGATCTTCTTGCTCGCGACGTTGATCTCGTTCATGGCGGCGACCGCCGCGTGCACGACCCCGCCGCCGCGCTCGGCCTGGTCGCGCGCGACCACGGCGAGCTGGCGCGCCTGCGCGGCGTTATCGGCGGTCGTCTTCACCGTGCTCGTCATCTCCTCCATGCTGGAGGCGGTCTCCTCGAGGCTCGACGCCTGTTCCTCGGTCCGCTGGCTCAGGTTCAGGTTGCCGCTCGAGATCTCCTGGGCCCCGGTGAGCACCTCGCCGCTCGCGCGCTTGATCTCGCCGACGACGGCCATCATGTTGTCGAGCAGTGCATTGACGCTACCGGTGAGCGCCGCGACGGCGCCCGCCTTGCCGGCGGTCGGCACGCGCTTGGTCAGCGCGCCGTCGATCGCGGCCTGCACGACGGTCCGCGTCTCCTCCACGGCGGCGTCGAGCGCGAGCTTCGTGCGCACCTGGTCGGTGACGTCGGTGGCGAACTTCACGACCTTGTAGGGGCGTCCGGTGGAGTCGAGCACGGGGTTGTACGTCGCCTGGATCCAGACCTCGCGTCCGCCCTTGCCGATGCGCTTGTACTGCGCCGCGTCGAATTCCCCGCGCCGCAGCTTGTCCCAGAACGCGCCGTACTCGGGGCTCGTACGGTACGCCGGGTCCACGAACAGGCTGTGGTGCTTGCCGCGGACTTCCTCGAGCTGGTAGCCCAGCGCCCGCAGGAACCCCTCGTTGGCGGTCACGATCGTGCCGTCCATCTCGAACTCGATGACCGCCTGCGCCTTGTCGATCGCGGCGAGGCGCGCGGCCTGCTCGCGCTGCGCGGTGATGTCGGCCCACTCGAGGATCGTGCCGGCGTAGCGGCCGCGGGCATTGCGATAGGCCTGCACGTACAGCGAGAACGTCAGCGGGCCGACCTGGATCGTCGCCCGGTGCGGCAGGCGCGACGGGTCGGCGAGCATGCGGCGCTGGTGCTGCGGGTTCTTGTGGAATACGTCGATGTTCGTGCCGACGATCCGCTGCGGGTCGAATCCGGCCCAGAGCTTGCGGAAGTGCTCCTGGTGCTTCACCAGCATCTGGCGCGTCGTCTCGTTGACGTGCGTGACGCGCAGGTCGAGGTCCGTGAACATCACGGGGCTCGAGATCGTCTCGAGGGCTTGGCGCATCTGGCGGTTCAGCCCGGTGTTCCCGAGCAGCCGGCGAAATGGGTTCATGATCGAATTCGCTCCCGTCGTGTGGTCGCGGCGTGTGGCCGCTGTGGTGTCGTGCTCGCTGTGGTCTTGCGCATCGCTGGATTCGGTCCGGCCCGACGGGGATGGCGCGGTGCCGGCTTCGGATCGCGCGCCGCGGTGAGCGCAATCGATTGCGAAGCCAGGTGCACTGCGTCCGTTCCCGGCCGGGCGTCCGTCCCTTATCGGATCGCGAATGCGAATCTTTAGGGAAATCCCCCAAAGCGCTTTACGGAATCTGGCCGGAGCGTCCTGAGGGGTTCCCCAATGCCGTTCGGCGCCAGGCGGTTGCCGGTCTGCGCATCCCGCCGGATGACATAACGCGGCTCCCGGCGTGCCGGGAGTGAGTGACGGCCCGTTGAATGCGCGCGGCCCGGACGGCTGCGTTGCGACTCAGCGCGCGAGGCTCAGGACCAGAGCGACTAGGAGCACTGCGCAGGCCACCTTCCAGAAGAGCAGCGGGTTGCGCTCATAGAGAGAGCGGCGCCGCGCCGGGACCGCCGGCGCAGGCACCGCTACCGCCTCGAGCGCGCGCACGAGTTCCTGCACGTCCGCGAAGCGCCGGCGCGCGTCGCGCGCGAGGCAGCGGTGCACGGCCTCGTCGAGCGCGGGCGGCAGGTCCGGCCGGTAGCGCGACAGCGGCGCGACCGGCTCGAAGCGCGGGGCCACGCCCGACTCCGCCTCGGCGAACGGATGGCAGCGCGAGAACATCCGGTAGAGGGTTACGCCGAGCGCGAACTGGTCGGAAGCCTCGCTGGCCACCTCGCCGCGCCACAGCTCCGGCGCACGGTGGGCAGGCGTGCCCGGCCGGTCCGCGTCCGGGAACTCCTCGAGGCCGGCGAGACCCGCGACGCCGAGGTCGAGCAGCCGGAGTCCGCCGCCGCGCTCGAGCAGCACGTTGCCGGGCTGCACGTCGCGGTGAATGACGCCGGCGGCGTGCAGCGCGCCGACCGCGCGCGCCAGGCCGACGCCGATCCGCAGGCCCTCCTCGAGCGTCACCGGCTCGGGCCGCTGGATGCGCTCCAGCAGCGTCTCGCCCTCGTACAACGGCATCACCGAGTACAGGCACGTGCGACGCTCCGCCGGCAGCTCGACGCACTCGGCGAGGTGCGGGTCGCGCACGCTGCCGGCCACCCAGGTCTCGCGGGCGAAGGCCAGCCGGTGCGTGTGGCTGCTGGCCGCCGCCGGGCGCGGGAACTTGATCGCCACGCGCCTCCCGGAGCGCCGGTCGACGGCGGCGTGAACGTCGGTGTAGCGCCCCTCGGCGATGCGCTCCTCGATCAGGAAGCCATCGATGGTGGCGCCGACGGCCGGTGGCGCGGCCAGCGGCAGCGCGGCGATCGCGGCCGAGACTTCCGCCGGGCTCGCGCCCGGCAGCGCCACGATGTCGACCACGATCGCCGTGGCGTTGTCCGTGGCGCCGGCCGCGAGCGCCGCTGCGACGATGCGCTGCGCATCCTCCGCCGGCGCTGCGTGCCGGTCGAGCAGCGTCGCGAGCTGCGCCGCGCCCAGCGTCGCGTGCACGCCGCGGCTGCACAACAGGAACCGGTCGCGCGCGCGCAGCGGCAGCCGCGCATGGTCGAGCCGCACCGAGGGCTCGGGCCCGACCGCGCGCAGCAGCACCACCGCCTGCCCGGTGGACGGGTGCGCGTGGTCCTCGGTGAGCTGCAGCAGGCGCCCCTCGCTGAAGTGCAGTGCGCGCGTGTCGCCCACGTGCACGATGTGCGCTTCGCGCCCGTGGATGACGAGTGTCGTCAGCGTGGTCGCGGCCCCCGCGAGCTCCGGGTCGCCGCGACGCTGGCCATGGAGCCAGCCATTGATCGTCTCGACGGCGCGCGCCGCGCTGCGCTGCGGTCCGTGGGCCTCGGGCAGCGAATAGTACGCATCGAGCAGGCCGTGCACGGCCATCTCGGCGGCCGTGCGGCCGCCCGTGGGCGCACCGGTACCGTCGGCGATCGCGACCACGTGGCCACGGCGGACCGCGTCGGGTCCCTCGGCGATGCAGTATCCGACGAAGTCCTCGTTGACGGGCCGGCCCGCCGGAGCGCTGGCGTAGCCGACTCGGACCTGCGGTGCCGGTATTGCTGGTGTCACGGTTCGCAGGCCTGACGGGCTGCGCGGGCGCAGGCCATCAATATGACACATGGAGGGGACGCCGCCAGTCGCGCCTGCCACGGCTGCTACTGCACAGCCGCGGGCCGCGGCAGCGGCCGTTCGCCGCGTGGCGGGACCTCAGGCCACAGCCGGCGGGGCGGACCGCCCGAGCGGCGCCGCGGCGGCGGTCACCGACGGCGCGATCAGCAGGCTGCGCAGGTTTCCGGCGGCGGGCAGCCCGCTGGACGAGAATCGCAGCAGCGGGACCTGCGCGGCGCGCAGCGCCGCGGCCTTGCGCGCATCCGCGTCGGCCCGGCCCGGCGTCATGCCCCGGCCGTCGTCCAGCTCGATCACGGCGACGACCTCGAATGCCGAAGTGCAGACGACGAAGTCCAGGACCAGCCGACGGTAGCGGTTGAAGACCTCGTCGCGGCGGGCTGGCTCGCTGACCTCGAGCAGCTGCGCCATCGCGACCTGGGCCAGCACCACGTACTCCGGACAGGCCTCGCGCAGCCGCCAGTAGAGGACCTGTTCGGCGCGCGACAGCGGCGGGCGGCGCTCGACCGGCCACGGGCGCGCATCGACGAGCCGACGCGCCGCGCCGGTCGCGAGCACGACCAGAGCCGCCAGTGCGAGCATCCACGCCCAGTCCATTGCCGTCCTTCCTGATGCTCGTACGAAACTGCGGCAGACGCGGCGCACGCGTGCTGCCGGCGGTCACACTTTGCGCGCGGCACGCATGGCCGCGTGCCGGAACTGCGGTGCCGTGAGCGAAAGGGCCCCGTGAACCGGGTCACAGTCCTGGCGCCCGACAGGGTGCCGACCGCCCCGCGCCGGGCGGGACCGGGTGCTTCGTGACGGCCGTCCGGCAAACCCCTAACGAAACTGGCAACTTGGTCGCCGCCTGAACTCGGCACGGATGGATTCGTGAAACCGGGAAGCGACGCAGAGATCCCGCGCTACCTCGAGGTATTGCGCCGGCTGGTGCCCCAGTCGCGGCGCATCGACCTGTTCGGCTCGGACGGCCGCTTCATCGCCGGCTCCGCCGACGGCGAACTCGCCGGCCTGCGACCCCTCGTCTCGCGGCTGCTGGACAAGGCCGGCCTGCAGGGCCGCTCGGTCGCGGGCCTGCAGCGCGTCGTGCGCGGTCGCGCCGTGCACCTGCTCGTCGTGCACGACGGCGACGGTGGCGTGCGCGGCGTCGTCAGCATCCTCGGTCGGCGCCTGCGCGAGGGCGAGCAGATCACGCCGCTCGCCGCTGTCCAGGAGGCGGCGGGACCGGCCCTGCCGCTGCTCGGCCAGTTCCTGGCGCAGCGCGGCCTGCTCGACACGATCGAGCGGCGCGCGGCGGAGACGGTGGAACTGCGCGCCCTGCTCGACTTCGAGCAGATCCAGGCACAGTCCGCCGTCGGCGGTGACGCGGTGCGCGCGACGCTCGGCGCGGTGGCCGAGCGCCTCGAGTGCGATGCCGCGCTGCTGCTGGTCCCGGGTCCAGGGCTCGGCCTCGTCGAGGCACGCGGGCCCGACGTGCTCGGCAACGCCGCGGCGCTGCTGGACCTCGCCCGCGGGCACCTCTTCGAGATGGTCGCTTCCCGCGCGCAGACCCTCGTTCTCAACCGGCTGCGCGACGCCGCGGGCGGCGAGCTCTTGCCCCATCGCGTGCTGTGCCTGCCGCTGTGGCATCGCCACGCCGTGCACGGCCTGCTGGCGGCATTCCGCCGCCAGGAGCTCGCGCCCTTCGAGGACAGCCATGCGCGTCTGCTCGAGCAGCTGCGGCAGCGCGTGACCGAGCTCGTCGCCAACACCTACGACGAGAACACCGGGCTGCTGACCCGACAGGCTTTCGAGGACCAGGCGCGCGACCGCGTGTCGCGCTCGCCGGACGGACCGCGCTGCGTCATCTACGGCAACCTCGACCGCCTGCACGCGGTGAACGACCTGTTCGGGTTCGCGCGCGGCGACGAGCTGCTGCGGCGGGTCGCCCAGCTGTGGCGCGAGAGTCCGCTCGCGGACGGCAGCATCGTCTGCCGGCTGTCGGGCGACCGGTTCGTGGCACTGCTCGAGGGAACCTCGCTGGAGCGCGCCTGCGCGTGGGCGGAGCGGCTGCGGGCGGCGATCGCGTCGATGCCGCCGCCGCCGGAGTGCGCCGGACTGCAGGTCACGGCGAGCCTCGGCGTCGCGCCGCTGCCCGCCTGGCAGACGCTCAACCACGCGCTCGCCGCCGCCGAGTCCGCCTGCAAGGCGGCCAAGGACCGCGGCCGCAACCGCGTGGACGTGTTCGCGGACGCGGACGTCAGCCTGATGCGCCGCCACGACGACCTGCGCGTGTTCCGCCACCTGGTCGAGGCGCTGGATGCCGAGCGCCTGCGCCTGTACGCACAGCCCATCCGGCCGCTCGCCGACGCGACCCGACCGGTGGAGTACGAGATCCTGGTACGGCTGCTCGACGAGAGCGGCCGCCTGGTCATGCCGGACGAGTTCCTGTCCGCCGCCACGCGCTACCAGCTGCTCGGACGGCTCGACCAGTGGGTGCTGCGCGCGGCGATCGAGCGCCTCACCCGGGCCGGCGAGAGCGTGGCCGCCGCCGGGGCGCGCTTCTGGATCAACGTCTCGGGCCAGTCGATCGGGCGGCGCGAGTATGCCGAGCTCGCCGTCTCGCTGCTGCGCCAGTCGTCGCTGCCCGTCGGCTCGGTCGGCTTCGAGATCACCGAGAATGCTGCCATCGCGAGCCTCGACGCCGCCAAGCGCTGCATCGACGACCTGCGCGTCGCCGGCTGTGCGTTCGCGCTGGACGACTTCGGGACCGGCCTGTCCTCGCTCGCCTACCTGAAGGAATTGCGCGTCTCCAAGCTCAAGATCGCCGGCAGCTTCATCCGCGACCTGCGGGGCGACCCGCGTGCGGAGTCGCTGCTGCGAGCGATGCTCGTCGCCGCGGAGCCGCTCGGCCTCGAGACGGTCGCCGAGTGCGTCGAGGAGCCGCAGACCGTGGCGCGACTCGCCGCGCTCGGCGTGACCTACGGCCAGGGCTATGCGCTCGGGCGACCGCAGCCGATCGAGACGGTGCTGGCGTCGCTGCGCCCGCTGCCGGTCGAGGCTCCGGCGCCGCCCGGCGCGGCGCTCGAGCGGCGGCGCGCGACCGGGACCGGCTGAGCCGGGCGCTGCCGGATCAGCGCAACTCGACGAGTGCCAGCTTGCCGACGCCGCTCTCGGCGAGCACGAGGCCGCCCGCTCTCGTCGGCATCATGTGGCGCACGACCCCGCCACCGCCCGGGATCGGCCAGGTCTGGAAGCTCTCCGTGCGCGGATCGAAGCGCACGAGCGCGTTCGGCTCGACGTTGGTCTCGCAGTACCAGATGACCTCGTCGAGCGCGGTGATCGCGTACGGTTGCGAGGCAGGACCGCCCGGCGAGGGCCACTCGCGGGCCGCGCCGGAGCGCGGGTCGTAGCGGCCGAGGTAGCCGCGCGCGTAGTCCGTGTACCAGAGCACGTCGCCCCGCGTGACCGCGATCCGGCGCGGCCGCGTCGCCGGATTCGGCAGCTCGTACTCGTGCACCTCGAGCGTCGCCGGATCGATGCGGCCGAGCCGGTGCGTGCCGAACTCCGCGAAGTACGGCACGCCGCTCGCGCCAACCACGATGCCGTACGGCAGGGCCCGCGGCGTCGGGACCGCGGCCAGGTCGATGCGGCCGGTGGCCGGCACCAGGCGACCGACGCGGTTGCCGGCCTGCACGGTGAACCACAGCACGCCGCGCCCGTCGAAGACCGGCGTGTGCGGGTCGCGCGCCGCCGGCTGCGGCAGGTCGTAGCGCACGACGGCGCCGGTCTTGGGGTCGAGGCGGCCGATGTAGCCGGCGCCATTGGCCGTGAACCAGATGCGGCCGGCGAGGTCCGCGACGAGGCCGTGCGGCCCGGAGCGCGGCACCGGCGTCGGGTACTCGCGGATCTCGCCGCTCGCCGGGTCGAGCCGCCCGAGCACGCTCGCGCGCTGGCCCGTGTACCAGAGCGAGCCGTCGGCGGCCGCGAACGGATCGTGCGGGAAGGCGCCGGGCGTGCGGACGGACCATTCGCGGAAGGCCACCTGCACGCGGCCGGGGATGACGCGGGCCGGCGCTCGCGGGACCGGCGGGAAGTGCGCCGCGAGGTAGTCGGCCAGCACGGGTGGCTCGGACGGCTCCAGCGTCAGGCCCACGTTGCTCATCTGCTCGATGAGGTCGGTCCATTCCGCCCGCGTGTGGCCGGGCACGGCGAGGCGGCTGGTGTCGTGGCACGCGGTGCAGCGCTGCGCGACCAGCGCGCGCCCCGCGCCGGCGGGTAGCGCCGACGGGGCGTCCGCGGCGGACGACGCTGCCGGCGACGGGGACGAGACCGCGAGGATGACGACGAGCGCGGGCGCGCGCATGGGGCCTGCTCCGCGGCGGAGGCTGGCAGTCTAGTCCGCCGACGGCGCCGTTGGCTGAAGCGGCGCGCGCCCCGCCGATCGCCCCGCCGGCCGAGCGACTAGAATGCCCGTCGGGCGCCGGGTACTGGGAGAGGACGCGTGCGGGTACTCGGGATCGTCGGCTGGTCGGGCAGCGGCAAGACCACGCTGATCGCCGCCGTGCTGCCGGCGCTCGCGGCCGCGGGGCTGCGCGTCTCCACGATCAAGCACGCGCACGCCGGCTTCGACATGGACCGCCCCGGCAAGGACAGTTACCGCCACCGCGAGGCCGGGGCGCACGAGGTGCTCGTCGTCGCGCCAGAGCGGTGGGCGCTGCTGCACGAGTCCGGTGCCGAGGCTGCCGACCTCGACCAGCTGCTGCACCGCCTCGATCCGGTCGATCTGGTGCTCGCGGAGGGATTCAAGGCCGGCCGCCACCCCCTGCTCGAGGTGTATCGCCCGGCGCTGGGCCGGCCGCCGCTGTGGCCGCAGTCCCCGTCCGTGATCGCCGTCGCCTCCGACGTCCCGCTGTCGCACTGCGACCGGACGTCGCTTCCGCTCGCCGATCCCGCGGCCGTCAGCCGGTGGGTGCTCGGCTTCGCTCGCACGGGCGCCACCGGGCCGGGTGCGGGCGCCGTGCGGTCCGAGGCGGCGCCCGATTGATCGAGGTCAAGGCCGCGCGGCCGGCGCCGTGCGAGTCTGCTCCCATCCGGGCGGACCGGGACCGCCGGCCGCCGCTGCCACCGAGGACGGGTGCGACGATGGTTCAGACGATCGACGGGCGCGCCCTGCTGCCGCCGGCGCCGCTGCTGCTGACGCTGGCCGCTCTCGACGGGCTCGGCGATGGCGAACGGCTGGTGCTGCTGCTCAACTGCCGGCCGCGGCCGCTGTATGCGATCCTGCGTCGGCGGGGCTTCGCGTGGCGAGAGCTCCCGGCCGGACCGGGCGCGTTCGAGATCCACATCATGCGCGCGGAAGGCGCTCCCGGCGACGACGTGCCCGTTGCCTAGCATCACGACGGGGTCGCGACGGCATCGTCCATGCAAGCCTATCCCCTGCTCCTTGCGCTGCACGTTCTCGGCGCCTGCGTCTGGGTTGGCGGCCACCTCGTCCTGTCACTCGGCGTGCTGCCCGATGCCTGGCGGCGGCGCGATCCGGCTCCGGTGCGGGCCTTCGAGGCCCGCTTCGAGCGCGTCGGCCTGCCGGCGCTCCTCATCCAGGTTGCGAGCGGCGCATGGCTCGCCGCGCACTGGCTCGGCAGCGCCGCGGCCTGGCACGACACCGGCAGCGGCCTCACGCGCGCGGTCTGGCTCAAGCTGGCGCTGCTCGCGATGACGGTGCTGCTCGCGCTGCACGCGCGCCTGCGCCTGATCCCGCGACTTTCGCCCCGCACCGTGCCGCTGCTCGGCCTGCACATCGTGGCAGTGACGGTGGTGTCGGTTGTGCTGCTCGCCGTGGGCGTCTCGTTCCGCTTCGGCGGCCTGCGCTGATGAGCGCCGGTCAGCGGCCGGTGAAGAGCGGGTGGATCGCGGCGGTGCCGAACAGACCGCGCGAGGCCATCACTTAGGAGCCGCGCGCAGCGGATGCGCGGCGCCCGCGGGGCGACTGGCGCCGGCGGCTGGCCTTGCGCAGGCGGTCGGTGCGCGGCATCGTGGGCGTGCCGGGACCCTGCGCACGCTATCAGCGCGCCAGCCATGGGCATCACGCATGCGCGGGGCCCCGGGGCAAGGCATCGACTTCCGAAAGCCCGGCCGCGGTCGCCCGCACGTTTCGATGCGGCGGCGGGCCGCTTCGACCCAGAGCCGGAGCATGGATCCCGCCACGCTGTTGTATGCCGTCGTCTGCGTACTGGTCGCCGCGGTGGTGCGAGGCTTCACCGGCTTCGGGTTCTCGATGCTGGCGATCACCGCGCTCGCCATCGTGCTGCCACCGCGCGAAGTCGTCCCGGCCGTCTTCCTGCTCGAGCTTGCGGCGAGCGTGCAGCTACTGGCCGCCGTGTGGCGCGACATCCACTGGCGGCCGCTGGCGTGGCTGCTGGTCGGCTGCCTGCTGGGAACGCCGCCCGGCGTGCACCTGCTGGCGGTGGTGCCGGCGGCGCCGATGACGGCAGCGCTCGCGCTGACCGTGTTCGTGGCGGCACTCGTGCTGGCGCGCGGCCATTCGCTCGCCGCGATGCCGGGCCGCGCCGCGACGATCGCCACTGGCGCCGCCTCGGGCGCGCTGAATGGCGGCATCGGCATCGGCGGGCCGCCGGTGATCCTGTTCTTCTTCGGCTCACCGATCGGCATCGCCGCCGGCCGCGCCTCGATGATCGCGTATTTCGTCGCGACCGACGTCATGGCGCTGGCCTGGCAGGCGACCGAGGGCCTGCTGACCGTGCAGTCGCTGCGGCGCGCGCTGGTGCTCGCGCCGGTCATGCTGGCGGGCGTCTGGATCGGCAGCCGGGCGTTCGCGCGGGCCGACCCCGGTCGCTACCGGTCGTGGGTGCTGCGGTTGCTGATGGTGCTGGCCGTGATCGCCGGCATCCACGCGGTCGCGCAGCTGCGCTGACGCGCCCCGCCGTCCGGGGGTGGCTCAGCGATGACGGACGGGCGCCGCGCCCGTTCGACGGCGGCGTTTGGCGGCCGCGACGCGCAGTCGCCGGCGCTCGTTGCGGCGACCGCTGCCGAGGAGCCGCTTGGCCGCCAGCTGCTGTGCCGTCACCTGCGGTCCGTGCACCTGGTGCGTGCCGCGGCCGTCCTCGTACTGGAAGTAGCCGCCGGGCCGCACGCCGAAGGGCGCGAGCCGCAGCCGCAGGTGGTTGGTGCGGCCGCTGCCGCCGGGCAGCCCGAAATACGCCCGGCCGACGAAGTTCGCCACGTCCACGCCGTCGATCGAGTAGGAGTCCCCCTGCGTCGGGTCGCAGACCTCGAGGTCGTAGTGCACGCTGCCGGCGCCGCCGCGCGGCGCCGGCCCCGCGACGGTGAGCACCGCGGTCGGGTCGGCGAGCAGCTCGAGAACCTCGTGCGACAGCGTGCGCGTCCAGGGCTCGCCGTAGCGGCGACAGACGTCTAGGTAGACGAAGCCGTAGGGAACGTTGCCGTAGGTGCGCGAGTGGTAGCCGTGCGCGCCGCCGACACCCGCGGTCGGGTCCTGCGAGGAGTCGCCGACGTAGATCAGTGCGTCGTGCCGGCCCTGAATCGCCGCGTCCCGCCCGGGCGCGAGGCGGAGCGCGGCGCCGCGGACGCTGGCCTCCACGCCCCACTCGGGCCTGAAGTCCTCGGCGACCTGGCGGCCGATGGCGGCGATCGCCACGCGAAAGTCCGCCGCCGCGACCTGGGCGGACAGGTTGATGACAGTGAGGATCATGCGTCGTGGTCCTGCGTCCCCCGGACGGGTCGCCGCGGTCGCATGGCCCGCCGCCGCCGGGTGCGGCATCGGCCGGTGCACGCGACGGGAGCGGCTGGCGACGATGCGGAACCGGCCGGGATCACGGTCGCCCGGCCGCTCCCCGGTCGCGCCCGGACTACTTCGGCGGACCGGTCGTCGTACCGCCATCCTTGAGGATGCGCGGCGCGGCGCGACCCTTCTTCTGCGTCTTCTTCGCCGCCTTGCGC
>JAFEDP010000639.1 GCA_018241545.1 Pseudomonadota bacterium | reverse complement strand
ATGAACTGCTCGGAGACGCGCTGGGCGATCTGCGCGCCCAGCTTGCTCTCGATCAGGTTCAGCATCAGGTCGAGCGGAGCCACGCCGCCCGAGCACGTGTAGCGGTTGCGGTCGATCGTGAACAGCTGGTCGGAGATCAGCACCCGCGGGAACTCCTCGCGCAGCGCCGACAGGTTCTCCCAGTGGATCGTGGCGCGGAAGCGGTCGAGGAGACCTGCGCGCGCGAGCGCGTACCCGCCCGTGCACAGGGCGCCGAGCGCGAGGCGCTGCTCGCCGAGCCGCCGCAGCGCCGCGAGCAGGCCCGGCGAGACCGCCTCGCGGACGTTGATGCCGCCGCAGACGAAGACGATGTCGGCGCGCCCGACGTCGGCCAGCGCCACGGTCGGGGACAGTGCCAGCCCGTTGCTGGCCGCCACCGGCTGCCCGTCCAGGCTCGCGATCACCCACTCGTAGGCGGCCTGTCCCGAGACGCTGTTGGCCATCCGCAGCGGCTCGACCGCGTTCGAGACCGCGATGGCCGAGTAGTTCGGCAGCGTCAGGAACGCGAATCGGCTCTTGCGGATCGGCGTCGCGGGCTTCACGCGCGGCCTCCGTCGGCGGCGGTTAGGGATCTACCGAAGTATACGTCCGGCTGGCGCATTTGCGTCAGGCATTGTCGCAAATGGAGACGTCGCCGCCAGACCGGCGGTTACACTGCGCGGCGATCCCCCGCCCGTCCACCGCCGCGGCAGCCGCCGGGCGTCCGAGCGACCCGAACGGAGAATCCTCGATGAAGACGCATGCCCGGGTAGTAGTCATCGGTGGGGGCGCCGTCGGCGTCAGCACCCTGTACCACCTCGCGAAGAAGGGGTGGTCGGACGTCGTGCTGCTCGAGCGCACCGAGCTGACCGCCGGCTCCACCTGGCACGCCGCCGGCCTGCTGCCACTCTTCAATATGAGCTACACGGTCGGCCAGATCCACAAGTACTCGGTCGACCTCTACAAGCGGCTGCCGGCCGAGACCGGCCAGGACGTCAGCTTCCACGTGACGGGCAACCTGCGCCTCGCGACCTGCAAGGAGCGCATGGACGAGTACTACAAGTACTGCGGCACCGCGAACACGATCGGCGTGCCGTTCCAGGTGATCACGCCCGAGGAAGTCAAGAAGCTGTGGCCGCTGGTCGAGCTCGGTGGCCACGGCGACACGCCGAAGATCATCGGCGCCCTGTACCACCCGGACGACGGCCACATCGCCCCGGCCGACCTCACGATGGCGCTGCGCAAGGGCGCGCGCAGCGGCGGCGCGGAGATCTACGAGCAGACCGCCGTCACGGGCGCGACGCGCACCGCGAGCGGCGAGTGGAAGCTCTCGACCACCCGCGGCGAGATCGTCTGCGAGCACGTCGTGTGCGCGACCGGCAACTACGCGCGCGAGACCGGACGGATGTTCGGCATCAACGTGCCGGCGATCCCGGTCGAGCACCAGTACATCGTCTACGACGAGTCGCCGGAGCTGAAGGCCTACCGTGCCGCCGGCGGCCGGGAGCTCGCGGTGCTGCGCGAGTCCGACAAGTCCTACTACCTGCGCGAGGAGCGCATGGGCTGGATCCTCGGTCCGTACGAGGCCGGCGCCCCGGCGCGCTTCGCCGACGGCGTGCCGGACTGGTTCGGCAAGAGCCTGTTCGACGGCGACCTGGAGCGCCTGC
>JAFEDP010000638.1 GCA_018241545.1 Pseudomonadota bacterium | reverse complement strand
CGATGGCCGAGTACACCTTCGCGTTCGAGACCTCGACGACCCACCCGGGCTTCCTGAAGGCGCCGCCGCTGGCGGGCCGGCCCGACGCGCCGTTCGTGGTCGCCGGGATCCCGTGGGACGGATCGACCACCAACCGCCCGGGCGCGCGCTTCGGCCCGTACCAGATCCGCCGCGCGAGCCACATGCTGTGCGACGGCATCCACCCGGAGTGGGGCGTGTCGCCGCTCAGCCGGCTGGCCGATGCCGGCGACCTGACGCTGCCGAACACCTCGCTCGAGGCGATGCGCGCCGCGCTGATGCCGCAGGTGGCGCGGCTGATCGAACGCCACCACCTCGTCTGGCTCGGCGGCGACCACTCGGTCACGCTGCCGCTGCTGCGGGCGTACCGCGCCCGCGAGGGCCGGCCGCTCGCGCTCGTGCACTTCGATGCCCACTGCGACACCTGGCCGGACCATTTCGGGGAGCCGTCGGGGCACGGCACCTGGGTGCACGAGGCCTTCGTCGAGGGGCTCGTCGAGCCGGCGCGCACCGTGCAGTTCGGCATCCGCTCCTCCGCCGCACCCGAGATCAGCCGCTACGTCGCCGACCGCGGCGGCCTGATCTACACCGCGCGCGACCTGCGCGGCCTCGAGGGCCCGGCGCAGCTCGCCCCGGTGGTGGCGGCCGCGCGCGCGCGGCTCGCGGCACCCGGCGGGCCGCCGGTGTACCTGTCGCTCGACATCGATTGCCTCGACCCGGCGTACGCCCCCGGGACCGGCACGCCGGAGCCCGGCGGCCTGACCTCCGCCCAGGTGCTCACGCTGCTCGAGGAGCTCGCGGGGCTCGAGTGGGCCGGCATGGACCTGTGCGAGGTGGCGCCGGCCTACGACCACGCCGAGCTCACCAGCAACGCCGCCGCGCATTTCGTCTGGACGTACTTGTGCGGGCGCGTCCGTGGGCGCTGAGCGGCCGCGCCCCACCGCGGCGCGCGCCGGCCGGTGCGTGGCGCTCGTGGCGCTCGCCGCCTGCCTCGCCGCCGCCGCCGCCGACGAGCGACACGTGCAGGCCGATCGGCTGAACGGGACGCTCGCCGCGCTCGCCGAGCGTGGTGCGGAGCCGGGTGGCGGCGTCAGCCGCGTCGGCTTCAGCGAGGCGGACCTCGCCGGCCGCGCCTACGTGATGGAGCTGATGCGCGCCGCCGGGCTCGCGGTGCGAGTCGATGCGGCCGGGAACATCTTCGGGCACCGCGCCGGCAGCGCAGCCTTGCCGCTGCTGCTGTTCGGCTCGCACATCGACTCGGTGCCGCACGGCGGCAACTTCGACGGCGACCTCGGCAGCCTCGCGGCGATCGAGGTCGTGCGGGCGCTCAACGACCAGCGGCTCACGACCCGCCACCCGCTCGAGGTCGTCATCTGGTCGGACGAGGAGGGCGGGCGGTTCTACCTGGGCTCGTTCGGCTCGGACGCGGCGGCCGGCCAGCTGCCGCCGGACATCGCCACGCGCCGCGATGCCAACGGCGAGCGCCTCAGCGACTGGCTCGCGCGCATGGGCGGTGACGCGGCCCGCCTGCACTCGGCGCGGATCGGCGCCGGCACCGTCGCCGGCTACCTCGAGCTGCACATCGAGCAGGGCGGCGTGCTGGAGAAGGCGCACGTGCCGATCGGGGTGGTGCTCGGCATCGTCGGCATCTCGAGCCGCACCTGCACGGC
>JAFEDP010000637.1 GCA_018241545.1 Pseudomonadota bacterium | reverse complement strand
CCACCCTGGTCCGGGAGCGCCGCATGCCCGCACAGACCCCGCGCCCGCCTCCCCAGCGCGTCTACCGCGTGCTCGGCGTGCTGCTCCTGGCAGCGACGACCCTCTGCGCGGTGACCGCCGAGCGGCCGCGCGCTCGCGATCTCGGCGTCGTCGTCGGCAGCTACGACCCCGGCCCTCTCGACGCGATCACCGACGTCGCCGGCGTGCGCGTCGGCCAGGCGACAATCGTGCGTGGCGACTCGGTGCGCACCGGCGTGACGGTGATCTTCCCGCACGGCGGCAATCCCTTCGAGAGCCGGGTCCCCGCAGCGGTGGTCGTCGGCAACGGCTTCGGCAAGCTCGTGGGTTTCACGCAGGTTGCCGAACTCGGCGAATTGGAGACGCCGATCGCGCTGACCTGCACGCTGTGCGTCTGGCGCGCCGCCGAGGCCCTGACGCGCTGGATGCTCGCGCAGCCCGGGATGAGCCACGTGCGCTCGCTGAATCCGGTGGTCGGAGAGACCAATGACGGCTGGGCGCTGAACGCCATACGCGACTTCCCGCTCACCGACGCAGACGTCGTGCAGGCGCTCGAGTCAGCGGCGACCGGACCGGTCGCCGAGGGCTCCGTCGGCGCGGGCACCGGCACGGTGGCCTTCGGGTGGAAGGGCGGGATCGGCACAAGCTCGCGGGTGGTGCCGGCAGGACCGTGGACCGTCGGCGTTCTGGTGCAGTCCAACTTCGGCGGCTGGCGCGACCTGCTGGTGCAGGGCGTGCCGGTGGGCCGCGAACTCGGCCGCGACGGCGTGCGGCCGCGCAGCGAGCAGGGCGCCGGCGGTTCGATCATGATCGTGGTCGCCACCGACGCGCCGCTGTCGGACCGCAATCTGCGCCGGCTCGCGGCACGCGCGCTTCTCGGCCTCGGACGCACCGGCGCCTGGGCTGAGAACGGCTCCGGGGACTACGTGATCGCATTTTCGACGAGCCCAGCGGTACGCCGCGAGGGTCGTCACGACGGCAGCGGCGAGACGCCCGAGCGGCTGCGCACGGAGGAGCTCGGCAACATGGCGCTAAGCGCGCTGTTCGAGCCGACGGTGGACGCGACCGCGGAGGCGATCTACAACTCGATCCTGCGCGCCACCACGCAGAGTGGCGCATACGCGACGGTCGAAGCCATCCCGATTGACGCGGTCCGCGCGATCCTCGCGCGTCACGGCATCCATCCGGCGCACTGACCGCCGCCGGTCGATGCCTCACTCGGCGGCGGCGGGCGCGGCCTGGAACTCCACCAGCGGCGCGCCCTCCGGGACGCGGTCGCCGCGCTTGAAGTGCAGCCGCGCGACGCGCCCGGCGGCCGGGGCGACGATGGCATGCTCCATCTTCATGGCCTCGAGCACCATCAGCGTCGCGCCGGCCTCGACGGTGTCGCCCTCCGCGACCGCGACCGCCACCACCGTCCCCGGCAGGCGCGCCACGAGCTCGCCCTCGTGGACGGAGGCGCGCGCATCGACATGGCGCGGGTCGACGATCTCGAGGTCGAGGCGCGCGGCCCCGCGCCACAGCGACAGGCGGTCGCCGTCGCGGTGCAGGTCGACGGCCAGGCGCTCGCCGTCGACGACGGCGCTGAGCCCGCCGTCGCGGGCCGCGACCTCGAGGCGGTGCTCGCCGCCGCCGCCGCGGGCGCGGTAGCCCGCGCCCTCGCGCACCAGCTCGACCTCA
>JAFEDP010000636.1 GCA_018241545.1 Pseudomonadota bacterium | reverse complement strand
CGAGGCCCTCGACGATCGCGGTCTTGCCGACGCCCGGCTCGCCGATCAGCACCGGGTTGTTCTTGGTGCGCCGCTGCAGCACCTGCACGGTGCGGCGGATCTCGTCGTCGCGGCCGATGACCGGGTCGAGCTTGCCGCTCTTGGCGCGCTCGGTGAGGTCGATCGTGTACTTGTCGAGCGCGCCGCGCGCCTCCTCGGCGTTCGCGTCCTCGACCTTCTGACCGCCGCGGACTTCGTCGATGGCCTTCTCGAGCGCGCCCTTGACGGCGCCGGCCTCGCGCAGCACGCGGCCGAGCTCGCCCTTGTCCTCGAGCGCGGCCAGCACGAAGAGCTCGGAGGAGATGAACTGGTCGCCGCGCTGCTGCGCCAGCTTGTCGGTGACGTTGAGCAGCCGCCCGAGCTCGTTGGAGACGTGCACCTCGCCGGCGGCGCCCTCGACCTTCGGCAGGCGATCGAGCGCCTGCGCGAGCCGCGAGCGCAGCAGGTTGAGGTTGACCCCGGCCTTGTCGAGCAGCGGGCGCACGGTGCCGCCCTGCTGGTCGAGCATCGCGCTCATCAGGTGCGCGGGCTCAATGAACTGGTGGTCGCGGCCCACCGCCAGCGACTGGGCGTCGGCGAGCGCGAGCTGGAAGGTCGAGGTCAGCTTGTCCTGCCGCATGGGCGGCTCCCAAGAGGTTGAATGGCCTCATGAATGGGGCCCGCCGGACCGAATTCAACCGTCAGGCCCCGCCCGCGCCCCCCGCCGGGTGCTGGGTCAGCCAGATCACGGCGACGCCCATGAGAATCAGTACCAGCTGCTCGACCGCCCGGCCGAGGCCGGCGTGCCGGTGCAGGCCGGGGATCAGGTCCGCGACCGCGACGTACAGCAGCGAGGCGGCGGCGAAGGCGAGCGCGTACGGCAGCACCGCGAGCGCCGTCCCGAGCGCCCACGCGGCGGCCACCCCGCCGAGGACCGCCGCGACGCTGACGAGCAGGTTGAGACCCAGCGCCCTCAGCCGGCCCATGCCGCTGTGCAGCAGGATGCCGATGTCGCCGATCTCCTGGGGCAGCTCGTGCGTGAACACGGCGAGCGCGGTGGCGACGCCGAAGCCCGGGTGCGACAGGTAGGCGGCGGCGATGACGACGCCGTCGACGACGTTGTGCAGGCCGTCGCCCCACAGGATCATCGGCCCGACCGCGTGGCGGTGCCCGTCGCCGCCCGGCGCCTCGGCGTACGCGTCGTCGTGCGAGTGGCGCCACAACACCAGTTTCTCGAGCACGAAGAAGAGCAGCAGTCCGCCCAGCACCACCGCGCCGAGCGCGTGCGAGCGGCCGGGGCCCGCCGCCTCGATCGCCTCCGGCAGGAAGCCGAGCAGCGCCGCGCCAAGCAGCGTCCCGGTCGCGAAGCTGACGAGCCGCGGCACGAGCAGGCGCCGCGCCGCCTCCGGCAGGGCGATGAACACCGAGGCGGCGAGCGCCGAGGCGAGCCCGACCCCGCCGGTCAGGGCGGCGACCGCGATCACGGTGGCGGGGCTCGCGCTCATCGGGCGGGCGGCACGCGGCTCAGGCCGCGCGCCAGGCGAGGGTCGCCATGCGCCCGCCGCGCGGATCGCGGCGGTGCGAGTAGAAGCGTGCCGCGTCGGCGTGGGTGCACGCGCCGTGCGTGGCGACGGCGGCGACGCCGAGCCGCGCGAGGCGCGCGCGGGCGAGCGCCACGAGG
>JAFEDP010000635.1 GCA_018241545.1 Pseudomonadota bacterium | reverse complement strand
GGGCGAGCGGGTCATCGTGGCGTTGTCGGGCGGCGTCGACTCGGCGGTCGCGGCGCTGCTGCTGAAGCGCGCCGGCCACGAGGTCGAGGCGCTGCACATGACCAACTGGGACGCCGACGAGGACGGCTACTGCACCGCGGCGGCCGACTGGCAGGCGGCGCGCGCGGTCGCCGCCGAGCTCGGCCTCGTGCTGCACCGGGTCAGCTTCGCCGCCGAGTACCGCGCGCGCGTCTTCCGCCACTTCCTCGACGAGTATCGCGCCGGGCGCACGCCCAACCCGGACGTGCTGTGCAACCGCGAGGTCAAGTTCGGCGTCTGCCTCGAGTACGCGCGCCGGCTCGGCGGCACGCGGCTCGCGACCGGCCACTACGCGCGCCTCGCCCAGTCGCCGCAGGGCGTGCGCCTGCTGCGCGCGCGCGACCGCGCCAAGGACCAGAGCTACTTCCTGCAGCAGGTGCCGCGCGCGGCGCTCGGTGCGGCGTGCTTCCCGGTCGGCGAGCTCGAGAAGGGCGAGGTGCGCGAGCTCGCGCGCGGCGCCGGGCTCCCGGTGCACGACCGCCCCGACAGCACCGGCATCTGCTTCATCGGCGAGCGCCCGTTCCGGGAGTTCCTGGCGGGGTTCCTCGCGCCCGCGCCCGGGCCGATCGAGACGCCCTCCGGCGAGCGCCTCGGCACCCACGCCGGGCTCATGTTCCATACGATCGGCCAGCGCCACGGGCTCGGCATCGGCGGGCGGCGCGACGCGGCGGAGGGCGCGTGGTACGTGGCGGCCAAGGACGCGGCGCGCAATGCGCTGATCGCCGTGCAGGGCCACGACCACCCGCTGCTGCGCCGGCGCGCCTTCGACACCGGGCCGGTCACCTGGCTCGGCAGCGCGCCGCCCGCGGAGTTCGCCTGCGGCGTGCAGGTGCGCCATCGCCAGGCGGCGCTGCCGGCGCGCGTGCGCTGGGACGGCAGCGGCGCCCGCGTCGCGCTCGAGCAGCCGGCCTGGGCGGTCGCGCCCGGTCAGTACGCCGCGCTCTACGACGGCGAGGAGTGCCTCGGCGGCGCCGCCATCGTCGAGGCGGACGGGGCGGCGGCGCTAATGTAGTGGCCCTGTGACCCACGCGTGCGGCCCTCCGTCTGCGTGGCCGCGTGGCGATCCGCCATTCCGTTGGTATCCTCGGTATCCCCACGACTCATCGATCGGCCGAGAGACGGAGTCGTTGCGAGGCGGGAGGATCTCCCCCTCCCCGGCACGCTGACGCTGGCCCGCGGCTTCCGCGATTGGACATCACTATGGCAGGCACCGCGTCGTGAAAGCCCGCTGGCGAAGCGCTGCGTGGTTGCTTCTTGCGGTTCCATCCGTGCCCAGTGGCGCGGCGCCGGTCACGATTCCGTTCACGCTGCGCAACGGGATGCCGTTCTTCGAGGTCAAGGCCAATGGCCGGACCGTTCCGATTCTCTTTGACCTGGGCGACTTCTCGACCCTAAGACTCGACAGGTCCGTACTGGAGCAGATCGGGGCCGAGAGGACCGGAGCAGGCGGAAAGATCATCCAGGCTCAAGGCGGGCCCGTCGAATCCCCCGAGTACCGACTACAGAGCGTTGAGCTCGGCCCCGTGAGGTTTGGCCCCGTTACGGCGAGCATGGACGCGCACGATCCGTCCTACCAACCGGATCAGGTGGGCCAGGCAGGATTCCTCGGGACTGGTCTGCTGAAGGCC
>JAFEDP010000634.1 GCA_018241545.1 Pseudomonadota bacterium | reverse complement strand
GCACCAGGTCGACGGCGGCGTCGAGCGTCAGCGCGCGCTCCTCGTGGGGCGGCTCGGTGGCCGGCGCCGTCGGCGGCGCCGGCGCGCCCGGGGCCGGGAACGCCGCCGGTGCGGCGACCAGGCCGAGCAGCACCAGCAGCGCGCGCATGGCGGCAGTGTAGCGACTCGGCGGACGAACGGCGGCTCGGGGCGCGCGCGAGCGCCTCCGGCAGGGCGGACAGGTGGGCATGGTGCCTCCGCGCGCCCGGTTCGGCACGCGCGGGTGACCGGCGGTTCCGGGTGGCAGGCTAGCCTTGCTCCCGGCCACTGAACCGGCGCTGAACCGCGCTTCAGCCGCCGCGCTCGCGCGCCTTGGCGGCCTGCCACAGCCGGTCCAGCGACTCCGGGCTGCGCTCGGCCCCGGCCGCCACCGCCGCCTCGACCTGGCGGAACCGGGTCTCGAAGCGGCGGTTCGCGGCGCGCAGCGCCCCCTCCGGGTCCACCTCGAGGTGGCGGGCGAGGTTCACGACCGCGAGCAGCACGTCGCCGAGCTCGTGGCGCACGGCCGCCGGGTCGCCGCCGCCGATGGCCTCGTCCAGCTCGGCCAGCTCCTCGCCGACCTTGGCGCGCGCGCCGTCCGCGTGGGTCCAGTCGAAGTCGAGGCGCGCCGCGCGCCGCCCGAGCTTGGCGGCGCGGGTCAGCGCCGGCAGCGCCGGCGGCACGTCGTCGAGCACCGAGGCGCCGCGGCCGGACGCCGCCTTCTCGGCCGCCTTGATCTCCTCCCAGCGCGCGCTCTGCGCCGCGGCGCCCTCGACGCGCTCGCCGCCGAACACGTGCGGGTGGCGGCGCACGAGCTTGGCGGCGATGCCGCGCGCGACGCGCCCGAAGTCGAAGGCGCCCTGCTCGCTCGCCATCTGCGCGTGGAACACCACCTGCAGCAGCAGGTCGCCGAGCTCCTCCTCGAGCGCCGCGAGGTCGTTGCGCTCGATCGCGTCGGCGACCTCGTAGGCCTCCTCGATCGTGTAGGGCGCGATGCTCGCGAAGGTCTGCTCGAGGTCCCAGGGGCAGCCGTGCTCGCGGTCGCGCAGCCGCGCCATGATCCTCAGGAGCTCGTCCATCAGTGCGCCCCCGCGCCGGTCATCAGCCGGTACAGCGTCATCAGCATGCCGGCGGTCGCGCCCCAGATGTTGCGCGTGCCGTAGGGCACGTCGTAGAGCTCGATGGTGGCGCCGCCGCCGACCGGGCGGTGGCGCAGCCGGTGGTTGGCGGGGTTGAGCACGTAGGCGAGCGGTACCTCGAACACCGACGCGACCTCGATCGGGTCGAGCGCGAGCGCCGAGCCCGGCGCGACCAGGCCCACCACCGGCGTCACGGCGTAGCCGGTGACGATCAGGTGGTCCGGCAGGAAGCCCAGCACCTCGACCGCGGCGCGCGGCAGGCCGATCTCCTCCTCCGTCTCGCGCAGCGCCGCCTCGACGGCGCCGGCGTCGCTGGCCTCGAGGCGCCCGCCCGGGAACGAGATCTGGCCCGGGTGGTGCCGCAGGTCGGGGGCGCGCTCGGTCAGCAGCACCGTGAGCCCGTCCGGGTGGTCGACGATCGGCACCAGCACCGCGGCGGCCAGGAGCTCGGCCGGCAGCAGGTGCGCGTAGCGCGCGCCGAGCTCGCGCGGCAGGCCGGCGAGCGTGCCCTCCCCCGGGGCGCTCGGGCGCGAGCCGGCGAGTCGCGAGCGCAG
>JAFEDP010000633.1 GCA_018241545.1 Pseudomonadota bacterium | reverse complement strand
GAGCTCCAGCGCGTCCGCGAGCGCCGCGAGCCGGATCGTGATGCGCGTCGCCTGGGCGTGGCGCAGCGCATTGCCGAGCGCCTCCTGCGCGATCCGGTAGACGTGGTCGGCGACGTCCGTCGGCAGCGAGTGCTCGCTCCAGTCGCCGAGGTCGATGGCGACGTCGATCGCGCCGAGCCGCGTGTTCGCCGCGAGCGCCGTCAGCGCCCCGGCGAGCCCCCCCTCCTCGGCGCGCACCGGGTGCAGGCCGTGCGCCAGCGCGCGCGCGTTCTTGATCGCGCGGTTGAGGTGCTCGATCGCCGACTCGACGTCGGCGGCGGCTGCGCCCGCTGGGTCGTCGCGGCCCGGGCCGAGGCGCTTGGCGGCGCTGCGCATCAGCAGCGCGATGCCGGTCAGCTCCTGTCCGAGGCCGTCGTGCAGGTCCTGCGACAGTCGCTGCTGCTCGCGGCTGGTGGTCTCAACGAGCTCGCGCTCGAGCTCCTTGCGCGCGGTCACGTCCATGACCGTGCCGTAGAGCGCACGCGGCCGGCCCGTGGCGTCGCGTTCCATGACGCGCGCCCGGTCGAGGATCCAGATCCAGCCGCGCGGCGTGCGCAGGCGGTATTCCGCCTCGTACACCGGCACGTGCCCGTCGAAGTGGGCCTGGTAGCGGTCCTGCACGTGGCGCCGGTCGCGCGGGTGGATGCGGCTGTTCCAGGGGTGCGCGTCGGCGCGCCACTCGGACTCCGGGATGCCCGTGATCTCGAAGAACTGCGGGCTCATCTCGGCACGGTCGTGGTCGAGGTCGATCGAGTACAGCCCGACGTGCGCGCCCCACAGGGCGGCGTCGAGGCGCGCGCGGGCGCCGGCGAGGGCGAGCTCGGCCTGCTTGGATTCAGTGATGTCGCGGGCGCTGAACACCACGGCGCCGACCGCCGGGTGCAGCAGCAGGTTGACGGCCTGCGCCTGGATCCAGCGCAGCTCGCCGTCGGTGCGACGCATCCGCAGCTCGATCAGCTCGCGGGTGGCGAGCGGCCCGGCCACCAGGCGGCGGAACGCCTCGGCGGCCCGCGGCTGGTCATCGGCGAGGATGTTGTCGAACACCGACCGGCCGAGGCGCGAGCCCGGCGGGTAGCCGAGCACCCGCTCGCAGGCGTCGCTGTAGTAGTGGATCGTGCCCTCGGCGCCGACCAGCGCGATGATGTCGCCGGAGAGGTCCGTGACCGCGCGGAAGCGCTCCTCCGAGGCGGCACGCCCGAGCTCGGCCTCGCGCTGCGGGCCGATGTCGCGGATCGTGAGCACGAGCCCCTGGATCGCGGGGTCGCCGAGGCGGTTCGAGATCATCGCCTCGGTGGTCCGGTAGCTGCCGTCGGCGCGCAGCGCGCGCACCTCGAGGCGGTGCCGGCCGCTCATCGCGGGATCAGCGGCGTTGAGCGCGAGGCGGCCGAGCGCGGTGGCGAGGTCGAGCGGGTGGATGAAGCGCGCGACCGAATGGCCGACGACCTGCTCGCGCCGCCAGCCGCCGATCGTGGCGTAGCTGCCGAAGGCGTGGCGGATGGTGCCCAGCCGGTCGGTGATCAGCACCGTGTCCTGCAGGTGGGCCGTGATGGCCTCGGCGACCCGGGCCCAGGCGGGCGCCGGAACGTCCGTGTTGTCGTCGGTCACCGCTCGCCCCCCCATCGCCCGGCCGGCCCCGTCCGACGGCCACGGCCCGGAGGATTCTGCCAGATCGG
>JAFEDP010000632.1 GCA_018241545.1 Pseudomonadota bacterium | reverse complement strand
CGGCGGCGGCGCGCACGGGGCTGCCGGCGGTGCCGGCGATGCGCAGCCCGATGCCGCCGGAGGACATCGCGACGGTGCCGCTCGGCGCACCGTCCGCCGGCCACGTGAAGTGCGGAGCGGGGGTCGCCGGCGCGGTGGCCGCCGCCGAAGCGCCCGGCACGGCGGCCGGCGGCGCGCTCGCCCGTCCGCCGGCCGGCGGGGTCAGTGACAGGTGCTGGCCCACGGCGATCCGGTAGTCGGCACCGATGCCGTTCCAGCGCGCGACGTCGCGGTAGTCGAGGCCGTGGCGCCAGCTGATGGCATAGAGGGTGTCGCCCGGCTGCACCACGTAGCCCGCCGCCTCCGGGCGGGTGCGCTCGCCGCCGCAGCCGCCGACGAGCACCGCGAGCGCGAGCGCAGTGGCGGCGAGCGCAGGCGCCGGTCGAGGCCTCGCGCCCACGCGCGCCGCGGCCTCAGGCCGTGCCCGCGACCAGCGGCACGAAGCTGACGCCGCCCAGCTTGTCGCGGATGAAGTGGTCGTCGCGGCGCACGATCCGGTAGAGCTCCTGTGCTCCCTCCGGGCCCACCGGCAGCACCAGGCGCCCGCCCTTGGGCGAGAGCTGCTCGAGCAGCGCCTTCGGCACCGCGAGCGGCGCGGCCGCGCACAGGATCGCGTCGTAGGGGGCGTGCGCCTTCCAGCCCTGCATGCCGTCGCCGTGGCGGAAGCGCACGTTCTTGATGCCGAGCTCCTTGAGCCGCAGCTTGGCGCGGTCGAGCAGCGGCTTGACCCGCTCGACCGTCGACAGCCGGGTCACGAGCGGCGCCAGCACCGCGGTCTGGTAGCCGCAGCCGGTGCCGATCTCGAGCACGTTGTGCAGCGGGCCGCCGAGCAGCAGCGCCTCGGTCATCTTGGCGACGATGAACGGCTGCGAGATCGTCTGCCCGAAGCCGATCGGCAGCGCGGTGTCCTCGTAGGCGCGGCTCGCGAGCGCCTCGTCGACGAACACGTGGCGCGGCAGGTTGCGGATCCGGTCCAGGACGGCGAGGTTGGCGAGGCCCTGGTCGCGCAGCCGCTGGATCAGGCGCTCGCGGGTGCGCGCCGAGGTCATGCCGATGCCGGCGTTGTGGCGCGGGTCAGACATGCCGGCCCTCGAGCCACGCGCCGAGATCCGCGAGCGCGGCGTGCCGGGTGAGGTCGATCTGCAACGGCGTGACCGAGACGTAGCCGTGCTCGACCGCGTGGAAGTCGGTGCCGGGACCCGCGTCCTGCCCGGCGCCCGGCGCGCCAATCCAGTACATCGGCCGGCCGCGCGGGTCCTTGGCGCGCACGATGCGCTCGGAGCGGTGGCGCACGCCGAGCCGCGTCGCCTGCAGGCCCTTGAGCGCCTCGTACGGCAGGTCCGGCACGTTGACGTTGAACAGCGTCGCCGGCGGCAGCGGCGCGCGCCCGAGGCGATCGATCAGCTCGCGCGCCACGCGCGCGGCGGTGGCGAAGTGGCGCTCGCCGCCCGCGACCAGCGACACCGCGATGCTCGGCAGCCCGAGGAAGCGCCCCTCCATCGCCGCCGCGACGGTGCCCGAGTACAGCACGTCGTCGCCGAGGTTGGCGCCGTCGTTGACGCCGGAGACCACGAGGTGCTGGTCCTCGGCCAGCAGGCCCGAGATCGCGAGGTGCACGCAGTCGGTGGGCGTGCCGTTGACGGCGAACCAGCGGCCGGCGGTCTCGACGACGCGCAGCGGG
>JAFEDP010000631.1 GCA_018241545.1 Pseudomonadota bacterium | reverse complement strand
ACCGCAACGGCAACGCGCTGACGAACCCGAGCACCGATCCGTGGTACCTCGGCGCCATCAAGGTCGACTGGGACGTCAGCCCCAATGCGCACCTCGTCTCCACGACCTCGTACTACTCGCGCGACCAGCATTCCACGTCCGACTACACGCAGTACCTGCGCGCGACCTGGACCCTGTACGGCCTGCTCTATCCCCCCACCTCGGAAGGCGGACAGCCGATTGCGTACCCGAATACCTACCCCCGGGCGGGTGATGCCGGTTACGCGCCGTTCCACGACCAGCAGCACAACTTCTACCAGGAGATCCGCATCGCCTCGACCGACGCGAAGGCGCGCTTCACCTGGAACGCGGGATTGTTCTTCTCGCACACCAACGAGAACATCCCCGAGAGCATCTACGACAACAACCTCGAGGCCGAGACCGGCGGCGGTGTGTGTGCCTGGGCGGGAGTCCCTTGCCCGAATGGACTCATCTACTACGGGCCAGAGGACCGGATCATCGAGAAGCAGCTCGCCGCATTCGGCGAGGCCAGCTTCAAGTTCACGGACACCCTGAAGGCGACGGTGGGCCTGCGCGTCTCGAAGATCGACGTCGACGGCACGACGGGCTTTGGCGGCGCGTTCACGTTCACCCCGCTGTCGCCGCTCACGACCGGCGAGGCGAAGTCTTCCGAGAAGCCGGTCACGCCGAAGTTCGTGCTGGCCTACCAACCCGACGCCGACAACATGTTCTACGCGAGCGCCGGCAAGGGCTTCCGGGCGGGCGGCATCAACATCGAGGTCGCCGCATCCTGCGCGCCGGACCTCGCGACCCTCGGCCTGCCGGTCGGCTCGGACGGTCAGCGCCATGTTCCCGGCAGCTACGACTCGGACTCCCTGTGGAGCTATGAGCTCGGCGCCAAGAACACGCTGCTCGACCGCAAGCTGCAGATCAACTCAAGCGTCTTCATCATCGACTGGAACAAGATTCAGCAGCAGGTGTACCTGCCGAGCTGCGGCGAGCAGTTCTTCGCCAACCTCGGCAAGGTCCAGAGCCGCGGTGGCGACATCGACATTACCTACCGGCCGGTCCGCGAACTGACCCTCAATCTGACGGCGGCCTACACCGATGCGCGCTACACGCAGAACTCCTGCGCAGGCACGCGCGTCGCGCAGGGCGCCTTCTGCGCCGACCCCACGGGCGCCAGCGGCCCGACTGCTCCGGTCGTCAGCCAAGGCGACCGCCTGCTCGGCGCGCCGTGGTCCTTCCAGGCGTCCGCCGAGTACGCAACGCAGCTGTCGAGCTTTGGCGGCCGGACCATGTACATGCGCGTCGACTACCAGCGCAGCACGGCGCAGACGGCGCTAATCCCCGGTCTTGATGATCGCAATGCGCTCTTCGACGACTCCGTGCCCGGCCTGCCCGCGACTTCCGACCTGTCGCTGCGGCTCGGTATGCGGTTCAGCGGCTTCGATCTGTCGGTGTTCGGCACGAACCTGACGAACCAGCATCCGCTGCTGTTCGCCTCGCGCGACATCGCCTGGGACTGCGCGTCGGGGGCGCACTGCTCGCCGAACGTCCCGTTCGACCCCAACACCTTCAGCGGCAGCATGGACAACCTGTACTTCGGGCGCGGCGTGCGGCCGCGCACGTTCGGAATCACGGGAACGTACCGCTACTAGTAGAGCGCACTGAGCCGCCGGTGGTCCGCGCGACCACCGGCGGTCTATCACCGAATCGCCATG
>JAFEDP010000630.1 GCA_018241545.1 Pseudomonadota bacterium | reverse complement strand
AAGGCGGCGGGGGCGCGGCCAGCGCGTACAGCACCGGCGCGGTCTCGTGCGACTGCAGGAGGCCGCTGCAGCCGCCGAGCAGGGCGGCGAGCGCGGCGAGCGCGAGGCGGGGACGCAGGTTCATCGCGGGATCTCCACGCCGGCGGGCGGCGGCTGGTACAGCAGCTGCGACGGCTCCGCCCGGAGCGAGCGCGCGAGCGCGCGCACCTCGGCGGCGGCGTCGCGTCCCTCGCGCACGAGCGCGCCGACGTCGGCGAGGTCGCGGCCGGCGAAGCGGTCGAGGTCGGCCTCGTGGCGCGCCACGAGGCCGTCGAGGCGCGCACTGACCGCCGCGAGGTGGTCGGCCGCCTGCTTGAGGTCGCCGACCGCGGTGCCAACGCCGGGCGCGGCGTCGTCGACGACGCGGTGCGCGCTCGCGGCGACGGCGCGCGCCTCGCCCACCGCCGCGCGCAGCTCCGCGACCAGCTGCGCGGCGTCGCGCACCGCGCCCGGCAGGCGGGCGCTCGCCTGCGCGAGGCCCGCGAGCGAGTCGTGCACCGCGGCCTGGTTGTCGTCGCCGAGCAGCGCGTTGAGGCGGCGGGTCACGCGGGTCGCGTCGGCGAGCAGCTCCGGCAGGCCGCTGACGAACAGGTCGAAGTCCGACGGCGCCGAGCGGATCACCGGGAACTCCTGCCCGGGCACCTCCGGCGCCGCCTCGGCGCCGCCGGGCGGGGCCTGCGACAGGTCGATGAACAGCAGCCCCGTGACGCCCTGCAGCGTCAGGCGCGCGAGCGTCTGCGGGCCGACCGGCGTCGCCTTGTCGATGTCGACCAGCGCCTGCACGCGGTTGGCGGCGCGCGGGTCGAGGCGGATGCGCGCCACGCGCCCGACGTTGACGCCGAGGTAGCGCACCGTGCTGCCCTCGCTGAGCCCGCTGACGCTGCCGGTGAAGTAGACCTCGTAGCGCTGGTACTCGCGCCGCTCGTGGGCGTTGGTGTACCAGAGCACGAACACCGTCGCCATCGCGAGCACCAGCAGCACGAATGCGCCGACGGCCACGTAGTTGGCATCGCGGTCCATCACTGCCTCCGGGCGGCGCGCCCGCGCGCGCCGTGGAAATACGCCTGGATCCAGGGGTGCGGGTGCGCGGCGATGCGCTCGAGCGTGTCGCTGACGAGCCGCCCGTCGACCAGCACGCCGACGCGGTTGCAGGTGCGGTAGATCGTGTCGAGGTCGTGCGTCACCATCACCACGGTCAGCGCCAGCGTGCGCTGCAGGTACAGCAGCAGCTCGTCGAAGGCCGAGGCGGCGATCGGGTCGAGCCCCGCGGTCGGCTCGTCGAGGAACAGCAGCGGCGGGTCGAGCGCCAGCGCGCGCGCGAGCGCCGCGCGCTTCACCATCCCGCCCGACAGCTGCGCCGGGAACTTGGCGCCGGCCTCGGCCGGCAGCCCGACCAGGCGGATCTTGAGCTCGGCGAGGCCCGCGAGCACGTCCTCGGACAGGCGCAGCGACTCGCGCAGCGGCAGCGCGACGTTCTCGGCGACGCTGAGCGCGCTGAACAGCGCCCCGCCCTGGAATGCGACCCCGTAGCCGCGCTTGACCGCGCGCAGCGCCGCGCCGTGCAGGCGCGTCAGGTCGCGGCCCTCGATCTCGACCGTGCCGGCGGCCGGGCGCAGCAGCCCGAGGATCGTGCGCAGCAGCACCGACTTGCCGCTGCCCGAGCCGCCGACGATGCCGAAGATCTC
>JAFEDP010000062.1 GCA_018241545.1 Pseudomonadota bacterium | reverse complement strand
CGGCACCTACTACGTGCCGACGCTGTCGGCCGGCGAGTGGGTCGCCGAGAAGGCCCGCGACGCGAACTTCTTCCCGGCGCTGGTGCGGCCCAAGGCAGCCTCGATCGGTCCGCAGCTGAAGGGCACCTTCAACCGCGCCTACCGCGCCGGCGTGCGCATCATGTTCGGCACCGACACCGGGGTGTCGGCGCACGGCGACAACGCGCGGGAGTTCGAGTACATGGTCGATGCCGGCATGCCGCCGCTCGAGGCGATCAAGGCCGCGACCAGCGTGCCGGCGCACTTCATGGAGGTCGCCGACCGGATGGGCTCGGTGGAGGCCGGCAAGGTCGCCGACCTGATCGCCGTCGGCGGCGATCCGCTCACCGACATCCGCCAGCTGCAGCACGTGCGCTTCGTGATGAAGGACGGCAAGGTCTACAAGGACCTGCGCCAGCCGTGAGCGCGCCGGGCGGGGATGTGGCGCGGCCGTTCCGGCCGCCGACGCCGGAGAAGGTCGTGATCGCCGGTCCTGCCGGCGCGCTCGAGGCGCTCATCGAGGTGCCGGCGGGCTGCGACGGCCGCGACTGTGCGGTCGTGTGCCACCCGCATCCGCTCTACGGCGGCACGATGCACAACAAGGTCGTGCACACGACCGCGCGGGCGCTGCAGGAGCTCGGCTGGGCGACCGTGCGCTTCAACTTCCGGGGGGTCGGAGCGAGCGCCGGGGCCTTCGACGACGGCCGCGGCGAGACCGACGACGGGCTCGCCGTCTGCGACTACGCCGCCACGCGCTGGCCCGGCGCGCGCCTCACCCTCGCCGGCTTCTCGTTCGGCTCGTTCGTCGCCTACCGGCTCGCCGGCCTGCGGCCCGCCGCGCGGCTGTACACGATCGCCCCGCCCGTGCGCCGCTTCGATTTCGCAAGCTACCCGGTGCCGCCGGTCCCGTGGACGGTGATCCAGGGCGACCGCGACGAGCTGGTCGACCACGCCCAGGTGCTCGAGTGGACCGGGCAGCTGTCGCCGCCGCCCGACGTCGTGATCCTGCCGGGGGCCGAGCACTTCTTCCACGGCCGCCTGCACGAGCTGCGCGAGGCGGTGCAGGCGCCACTGCGCGGCGCACGCTCCGCCTAGGCCAGCCCGCCACTGCCGCGGTCCGCGCGGCGACGGTCGGCCCCGAAAAGGAAGAAGCCGGGCAAGGGCCCCGGCTTCTCGCATCGGCGCCGGGCTCAGCCCCGGCGCGAAATCGCCCGATGGCTCAGTTGACCATCGACTTCAGCGACTTCAGGGCGACGGCGCGGACCTTCTTCGAGGCCGGCTTCGCCTTGAACATCATCTTCTCGCCCGTGAACGGGTTGACGCCCTCGCGCGCCTTGGTGGCGGGCTTCTTGACGACCCGCAGCTTCAGCAGGCCCGGGATCGTGAACAGGCCGCCGCCGCGCAGGCTCTTCTTGATGATGCCGTTCAGCGACTCGAAAACAGCGCCGACCTGCTTCTTCGACAGCTCCGTGTCCTTCGCGATGTGCGCGAGAATTTCGGACTTGGTCGGTGCCGCGTTCTTTTTCGCCATTGTGTTCTCCTGTGGGTTTTCGATCTGGACCGTGGTTTTAGCGCGGAATCCTCGTGCCTTTCCTGACGTCGCGCGGGCCAGCATCGGTCACCGTTCGCACGGAAAGACGGAAAAAACAGCGTAAAGCGACTGTCCCCTTGTCTCGACCGCGCGCGACTCTAGCACAGGACTCGCGCAATTCCACTACGTTTTCCGAGG
This sequence comes from Pseudomonadota bacterium, assembly GCA_018241545.1. Lineage (GTDB taxonomy): Bacteria > Pseudomonadota > Gammaproteobacteria > Steroidobacterales > Steroidobacteraceae > CAIKZZ01. The sequence continues at coordinate 9,958 of JAFEDP010000062.1, read as the reverse complement.
TTTCTTGCTCAGGGGCTGCGCGCCAGCCACGACGCCAGCGCGGGCGGCAGCGCCTCCGGCGCGTGGATGCGCACCACCTTGTCGCGTCCCGTCGCGCCGCGCACGAGTTCGGCGCGCGACGGGGCGACGCCGAACTGGCGCGCGAGGAACCGCAGCAGGTGAGCGTTCGCCGCGCCGTCGACGGGCGGCGCAGTGATGCGCACGCGCAGGCGCGTGGCGTCGGCGAGCAGCTCGTCGCGGGAGGCGCGCGGCTGCACCCGCAGCGTCAGCACGAGGTCCGGGCCCTCCCAGCGCCGCCAGCCGGTCATCGCAGGGCGAACAGCACCTGGCCCTCGAGCAGCGTGGCGAGCCGCGTCAGGATCAGCAGCACCGCGCAGACCACGAGCGGCGACAGGTCGAGCCCCTCGAGCCGGGGCACGATGCGCCGCGCGGGCCGCATGCAGGGCTCGACGAGGTCGCCGAGCAGGCGCATCAGCGGGCTGTAGCCGTCGGTGACGACCCAGCCGAGGATGGCCCAGACGAAGATCGCGAAGAGGTAGAAGGTGAGCGCCTGGTGCACGAGCTCAAACACGGTGAGGACCAGCAGCGGCAGCGCCGCCGGCACGCCGACGCCGAGCAGCAGCCGGTCGACCAGCACCGCGAGCGCCTGGGTCGCGAGCAGCGCCAGCACCGAGGCAGTGTCGACCCGGCCGAGCGCCGGCAGCACGCGCCTGAGCGGGATCACCACCGGGTTGGTGAGCTTGACGATCGCCTGGGCGAGCGGGTTGCGGAAGTCGGCGCGCACCAGCTGCAGCAGCAGCCGCAGCAGGAAGCCCCACACCAGCAGGCTGAACACCCAACCGACGATTTCCGCTAGCAAGTCGCGCATGGTCCGGTCACCCGGCCGCTAGGAGTCGCGCCCGAACTCGTCGGCGAGCTCGCGCGAGCGCCGCGCCGCGGCCGCGACGGCGCGGGCGACGATACCACGCAGGTCCGCCGCGTCGAAGACCGCCAGCGCGGCGGCCGTCGTGCCGCCCTGCGAGGTGACCTGCTGGCGCAGCGTCGGCGGGTCGTCGGCCGAGGTCTGCGCGAGCGCCGCAGCGCCGGCAGCGGTGTCGATCGCGAGGCGGCGCGCGACGGCGGGCGCGAGCCCCTCGGCGAGCGCCGCCGCCTCGAGCAGCTCGATCAGCAGGAAGAAGTACGCCGGACCGCTGCCCGAGATCGCCGTCACCGCGTCGAGGTGGCCCTCGGCGCCGACCCACACGACGGCCCCGACCGCCTCGATCAGGCGCCCCGCCAGCTGGCGCGCCGCCGCGTCGAGGCCCGGCTCCGCGTACAGCGCACTGATGCCGGCGCCGATCAGCGCCGGCCGGTTCGGCATCGCGCGCACGACCCCGACCTCGCCGCCGAGCCAGCGGCGGATGTCGGCGGCACGGATGCCGGCGGCGATCGACAGCACCAGCGGCCGCTGCTGCGTCGCGAGCGCGGCGAGCGGACGCACCGCCGCGCGCAGGAGCTGCGGCTTGACCGCCAGCACCCAGACGTCCGCGTCGCGCGCCGCCGCCTCGTTGTCGGCATGCAGGCGCACGCGCGGGTAGGCGGCGGCCAGCCAGTCGCGCTGCGCCGCGATCGGGTCCGCGACCGCGATCGACGGAGCCGGTGCGCCACGGGCCACCCATCCGCCGATCAGGGCGCGTGCCATCTGGCCGCCGCCGATCAGGGCGATCCGCGGCCAGGACTCAGTGGCTTGGCTCATGCAGTCTCCGGGGACCAAACAGGGCGGTGCCGATGCGCACGTGCGTCGCCCCCTCGAGGACCGCGGCCTCCAGGTCGGCGCTCATGCCCATCGACAGCACGTCGATCGGCAGGCCGTCGCGTCGCAGGGCCTCGGCGAGCTCGCGCAGCCGCGCGAAGTGACCGCGCTGCACCGCGAGATCCTCGCTCGGCGGCGGGATGCACATGAGGCCCCGCAGCTCGAGACGCGGCAGTGCGGCGACCGCGCGGGCGAGCGCCGGGAGCTCGCCGGGCGCGACGCCGCCCTTGGTCTCCTCCGCCGCCAGCTTGACCTGCAGGCAGACGGCGAGCGGCGGGCCGTGAAACGGCCGCTGCGCCGACAGCCGCTCCGCCAGTCGCAGGCGATCGACGGTGTGCACCCAGTCGAACTGCTCGGCCACCGCGCGGCTCTTGTTGGCCTGCAGCTGGCCGATGTAGTGCCACGTCAGCCCCTCGCGCGGCACCGCGGCGACCTTGGCGAGCGCCTCCTGGACGTAGTTCTCGCCGAAGTCGCGCAGGCCCGCCTCGCGGGCGGCCGCCACGGCCTCCGCCGGCTGACCCTTGGTGACCCCGATCAGGGTCACAGATCCGGGGGGGCGGCCGGCCGCCCGGGCCGCGGCGTCGATGCGACTGCGGACTGCCGCCAGGTTGGCGGCCAAAATCTGCGGACCGGTTAACATATTGGATGCCGATACCCGCGGCTATACTGCCCCCGGTCCCTGTCCGGCGGCTTCGGTCCCGGGAGTCTTCATGGCCGTCGACATCGCCCAGCTGCTCGCCTTCGCGGTCAAGAACAACGCGTCCGACCTGCACCTGTCGGCCGGCATGCCGCCCATGATCCGCGTGGACGGCGACGTCAAGCGCATCAACATGCCACCACTGTCGCACAAGGAAGTGCACAGCATGGTGTACGACATCATGAATGACAAGCAGCGCAAGGCGTACGAGGAGTTCTTCGAGACCGACTTTTCGTTCGAGATCCCGAAGCTGGCGCGCTTCCGCGTCAACGCCTTCAACCAGCAGCGCGGCGCCGGCGCGGTGTTCCGCAACATCCCGTCGCTGGTGCTGTCGCTCGAGGACCTGAATGCGCCGAAGGTGTTCAAGGACCTGTGCATGCTGCCGCGCGGGCTGGTGCTGGTCACCGGCCCCACGGGCTCCGGCAAGTCGACCACGCTCGCCGGGATGGTCAACCACTGCAACGACAACCGTCCGGACCACATCATCACGATCGAGGACCCGATCGAGTTCGTGCACGAGTCCAAGCGCTGCCTGATCAACCAGCGCGAGGTGCACCGCGACACGCTCGGCTTCTCGGAGGCGCTGCGCTCGGCCCTGCGCGAGGACCCCGACATCATCCTGGTGGGCGAAATGCGCGACCTCGAAACCATCCGCCTCGCGCTGACCGCCGCCGAGACCGGCCACCTGGTGTTCGGCACCCTGCACACGAGCTCGGCGGCCAAGACCATCGACCGCATCGTCGACGTGTTCCCGGCGGCCGAGAAGGAGATGGTGCGCTCGATGCTGTCCGAGAGCCTGCGGGCCGTGATCTCGCAGACGCTGCTGAAGCGCATCGGCGGCGGCCGCATCGCCGCGCACGAGATCATGATCGGCACGCCCGCCATCCGCAACCTGATCCGCGAGGGCAAGATCGCGCAGATGTATTCTTCCATCCAGACGGGCCAGGCCGTCGGCATGCAGACGCTCGACCAGTGCCTGCAGGAGCTGGTGACGAAGGGCGTCGTCAGCAAGGAAGAAGCGCGCTACAAGGCGCAGAACAAGGATTCGCTCTGACCCGCCGCGGGGAGCGCTGAGAACCGCCCATGGATCGCGACCAAGCAATCAAGCTGATGCAGGACCTGCTGCGCCGGGTCGTGGCCCTGAAGGGCTCCGACCTGTTCGTCACCGCGGGTTTCCCGCCGGCGATCAAGATCGACGGCGAGATCCGGCCGCAGACCGACAAGGTGCTGACGCCCGAGCAGAGCGCCACGCTGACGCGCGCGATCATGAACGACAAGCAGACGCGCGACTTCGACTCCACCAAGGAGTGCCAGTTCGCGATCGCCCCGCCCGGCATCGGCCGCTTCCGCGCCAGCGCCTTCATCCAGCAGGGCTTCACCGGCTGCGTGATCCGCACGATCAACGCGAAGATCCCCACCATCGAGGACCTCGAGCTGCCGCCGATCCTCAAGGACGTGGCGCTGACCAAGCGCGGGCTGGTGATCATCGTCGGCGGCACCGGGTCGGGCAAGTCGACGACGCTCGCGGCGATGCTCGATCATCGCAACGAGAAGACCCGCGGCCACATCGTGACGATCGAGGACCCGGTCGAGTACGTCCACCAGCACAAGGGCTGCGTCGTCACGCACCGCGAGGTCGGCGTCGACACCGACTCGTGGCACGCGGCGCTCAAGAACACCCTGCGCCAGGCGCCGGACGTGATCCTGATCGGCGAGATTCGCGACCGCGACACGATGGAGTACGGCATCCAGTTCGCCGAGACCGGCCACCTGGTGCTCGCGACGCTGCACGCCAACAGCGCCAACCAGGCGCTGGATCGCATCATCAACTTCTTCCCCGAGGAGAAGCGCGAGCAGCTGCTGATGGACCTGTCGCTGAACATCCGCGCCCTGATCTCGCAGCGGCTCGTGCCGCGCGAGCAGGGGGCGGGGCGCATCGCGGCGATGGAGATCATGCTGCACTCGCCGCTGATCGCCGACCTGATCTTCAAGGGCGACGTCGCGGCCATCAAGGACGTGATGGCGCGCTCGACGCGCCTCGGCATGAAGACCTTCGACCAGTCGCTGTACGAGCTGTACGAATCGCACCAGATCACCTACGAGGAGGCCCTGCGGAACGCCGATTCGAAGAACGAGCTGCGCCTGCGCATCAAGCTGGAGAGCCGGCGCGAGGACAAGCTCAGTCACGAACAGGCCAGCAGCCTGAGAATCGAAGATGAATCCGAAGGCAAAGCCTACTGAGCCGGTGGATCTCGCTCAGGCGGAGATTGCCGCCGAGACCGGCACGCCGCGGCTGAACACGAAGCCGCTGTTCAAGCTAATGGTGGAGAAGAAGGCGTCCGACCTCTTCTTCACCTCCTACGCGCCCGTCAAGATCAAGATCGAGGGCCAGATCTTCCCGGTCAACAAGCAGATCCTGTCGCCGGCGATGGTCAAGCAGGCGGCGTACGGGCTGATGAACGCCGAGCAGATCGAGTATTTCGAGGAGGAGCTCGAGATCGACTTCGCGATCTCCGAGCCCGGCCTCGGCCGGTTCCGCGTCAACGTGTTCCACCAGCGCGGCTACCCGGCGATCGTCCTGCGCTACATCACGGCCGACATGCCGCGGCTCGAGCAGCTCGGCATGCCCGACGTCCTCAGGGACCTCGTGATGCTCAAGCGCGGCCTGATCCTGATGGTCGGCGCGGCGGGCGCAGGCAAGTCGACGACGCTGGCGGCGATGATCAATCACCGCAACGAGCAGTCATCGGATCACATCCTGACGATCGAGGATCCGATCGAGTTCCTGCACACCAACAAGAAGTCGATCATCAACCAGCGCGAGGTCGGGCTCGACACCAAGTCCTACCACCGGGCGCTCCGCAGCGCGATGCGCGCGGCGCCGGACGTGATCCTGATCGGCGAGATCCGCGACCGCGAGACCACCGAGGCGGCGATCGCGCTGGCCGGCACCGGCCACCTGTGCATCGCGACGCTGCACGCGAACAACGCCGCCGAGACGCTCGACCGGCTGATCAACATGTTCCCGCGCGACCAGCACGACCAGATCTTCCTCGACCTGTCGCAGTACCTGCGCGCGATCCTGTCGCAGCGACTGGTGCGCTCGCGGGAGAACAAGCGCGTCGCGGCGGTGGAGGTGCTGCTCAACACGCCGCACATCCAGGAGCTGATCAAGAAGGGCGACGTCATCGGCGTCAAGGAAGCGCTGCGCACCACGACAGAGCGCGGCATGCAGAACTTCGACGCCGCGCTCTACCAGCTGGTGAAGCAGGGGCGCATCGAACTCGAGGAAGCCCTCAACAATGCCGACTCGCGCCACAACCTCGAGGCGCGCATCAACTTCGGCTGAGTCCGCCTAGGCCCCGGCCGACGGGCCGCGGGCCGCCTTCAGCCGCTCGACCTCCTCGGACAGGGCCGCGACCGCGGCTTCCAGCGCCGCCACGCGCTCTGCCAGCCCGCCCGCCGGCGGCGGCTCGGGTGCGTCTGTGGCGGCGGGCTCGGCGACGGCCGGCGGCGCGCCGGTGAACAGCTGCGCGTAGCGCGCCTCGCGGGCGCCCGGCTGGCGGGGCAGGCGCGCGACGAACGGGCCGTCGCTGCGGCTGGCGAGCCGCTCGAGCGCCTGCTCCACATCGCCGAGGCCGGTGAACGGGGCGAGGCGCTGCGCCCGGCTCCTGAGCTCACCGGGGGTCTGCGGCCCGCGCAGCAGCAGCTCGCAGACGACGGCGAGCTCCTGCGGCGAGAACTGCAGCGGGTTGTGCTCGCCGTTGCACAGCCGGTGGCGGTACTTGACGACCCGGCTGCCGAAGCCGCTGCGCTCCATCACGAGGTGGCGGCGCGACAGCGCATCCAGCGCGTCCTGCACCGTGCGCTCGTCTAGCTCCAGCACCGGATCGCGGTTGGTCTTCTGGTTGCAGGCGTTGGTGAGGGCGTTGAGCGACAGCGGATACTGGTCCGGCGTCGTGATCTCCTTCTCGATCAGCGCGCCGACGACACGGGCCTCGATGGGCGACAACAGGATCTGCATGGCGGTCTCTCAGGCTGCCGGCGGGAAGACCGCGGCGGCGTCGAATACCGGGCCGTCGACGCAGACCCGCTTCATGGCCCGGCCGGCCGCGGTCCGCACCTCGACCGCGCAGCCCGCGCAGCCGCCGACGGCGCAGGCCATGAACTCCTCCAGCGACACCTGGCACGGCACGCCGAAGCGCGCGGCCACGCGCGCGCAGGCGGCGAGCATCGGCGTCGGGCCGCACGCATAGACCGCGACCTCGGCGAGGGCCGGCGGCGCGAGGCTGCCGAGCCAGGCCGCGGCGAGGTCGGTCACGTAGCCGGCGAAGCAGCCCGGGAAGCCGGCGAGCGACGCGAGCCGGCTCGGGACGCCGAGTTCCTCCAGCAGCGGGTGGCTGGCGATGGTGCCGTCGGGTATCCCCGGCACCAGGATCGTCGACGGGCGCGCCCGGAACGGGAATGGGATCTCCGAGCCGAACAGGCCGAGCGGGCGGAAGCCCTCGGCCGCGCGCGCGGCCAGCGCCGAGGCCAGGAACACCATCGGCGGCATGCCGACGCCGCCGCCGACCAGCAGCGCGCGCGGCCGCGCGGGGTCGGCGACGAAGCCGCGGCCGATCGGCCCGAGGCAGGACAGCCGCTCGCCCGGCTGCGCGGCGGCGAGCCGGGCGAGGCCATGGCCGACCACCTTGTAGAGGATCTCGATCGTGCCGGCGGCCGCGTCGGCGCGCTGGATGGACAGCGGGCGGCGCATCGGCAGCTCGCTGGCGCAACTCAGGTGCACGAAGCTGCCTGGCTCGGCGCGCGCGGCGCAGCGCGGCGCGCGCAGCCTGAGCACGTACTGCCCGCCCGGCCAGCCCTGCTGGTCAAGGACCTCGGCGTCCTCGAGCGCGATCGAGCCGCGGTGGGCGGGGTGGGTGCCGCTCATCGGCCGCCGCGCCGCTGGTGGCGGCTGGCGATGACCGTCTCGAGCACCGCCATGCGGACCGCGACGCCGTTGGTCACCTGCTGGCGGATCACCGAGTGGGGGCCGTCGGCCACGTCGCTCGCGATCTCGACCTCGCGATTCATCGGCCCCGGGTGCATCACGATGGCCTCGGGGCGCGCCAGCTTGAGGCGCTGCTTGTTGAGTCCCCAGCGCGCGAAGTAGTCGTGCGCGTCCGGGATCGCCGCCTGCGCCATGCGCTCCTTCTGGATGCGCAGCATCATGATGACGTCCGCGTGCGCGATGCCCTCCTCGAGGGTCGCGCAGCGGCGCGCCCCGGGCATCTCGCCGGGGTCCGGCATCAGCGCGTCCGGCGCAACCAGCCGCAGCTCGCCGACCTCGAGCGCCGTGAACACCTGGTGCGCCGAGCGGGCGACGCGCGAGTGGCGTACGTCGCCCACGACGGCCACCACCAGGTCGCGGAAGCCGCCCTTGTACTGAAGGATGGTCAGCGCATCGAGCAGGCCCTGCGTCGGGTGCGACAGGTGCGCCTCGCCGGCCGACAGGACGCTGACGTGCTCGGCGACGTGCTCGGCCACGTACTGGCCGACGCCGGGCTCGGCGTCGCGGACCACGAACACGTCGACCGCCATCGACTGCAGCGTGTAGATCGTGTCCAGTACCGTCTCGCCCTTGACGCGCGAGGACAGCTGGATCTCGAGGTTGAGCACGTCCGCGCCGAGCCGGCGCGCGGCCAGCTCGAACGAGGAGCGCGTGCGCGTGCTCGGCTCGGTGAAGATGTTGGCGACCGTGACGTCGGCGAGCGCGCGGCTGCGGGCCGGCGGCTCGCCCGGCCGGCGCAGGTGCGTCTGGGCGCGGTCGAGGAGCTCGCGGATCTGCTCGCCGCTCAGGCCCTCCAGCGTGATCAGGTGGCGCAACCGGCCGTCGGCGTCGAACTGGCTGAATGGCAGCATGCGGGTCACTCTACGTTCGGCGCGCGGGTGCGTCCGCGCAGCCATTGTTCCACCAGTACGCACGCGGCCGCCGCGTCGACGTCGCCGTGCCGGACTCGCCGCGCCCGCGCGCCGCTCGCGCGCCGGTGCCGCAGCAGGTCCTCCGCCTCGCGCGAGGAGAGGCGCTCGTCGACGGTGACCACCTCGAGCGGGAAGCGGCGCGCGAGCTCGGCGGCGAAGCCGAGCGCGGCGTCGGTCAGCGACCCGGGCGTACCGTCCATATTATAAGGGACGCCGACGACGAGGACCGACGGTCCCCACTCACGCACGTAGCGATCGAGCGCATGCCAGTCCGGGATGCCGCCGGCGGCGGGCACGACGCCGAGCGGGCGCGCCCCGTTCGTCAGGGTGTCGCCGGCCGCGACTCCGATGCGGCGGATGCCGTAGTCGAAGCCGACGGCGATGCGCGGGGCCGGGCCGGGCGCGTCGGCGCCGGCCGTCGGGTCAGGCATGGCCTGCCTGGCTCGACAGGCGGCCGAAGTCAATACCGATCAGCCGCGCGGCCGCGTGCCAGCGCCGCTCGAAAGGCGTCTCGAAGATGATCGCCTCGTCGACGGGCACGTTGAGCCAGGCGTTGGAGCGGATCTCCTCCTCGAGCTGGCCGGCGTCCCAGCCGGCGTAGCCGAGCGCGACCACCGCCTGCGCCGGGCCCTCGCCGCGCGCCATTGAGCCGAGGATGTCCCGCGAGGTCGTGACGTGCAGCGACGCGGAGACCTTGAGCGTGGAGTCCCACGGGTCCGTGCCGCCGGCCGCGGGCGGGTGCAGCACGAAGCCGCGATCCTGCTGCACCGGCCCGCCGCGCAGCACCGGGCGGTCGCGCAGCGCGGGGTCCGACGCGGTCAGCGACAGCTGCGCGAAGACCTCGCCGAGGGCCATCGTGAGCGGGCGGTTGATGACGATGCCGAGCGCGCCCTTGTCGGTGTGCTCGCAGATCAGCGTGACGGTCTGCGCGAAGTTGGGGTCGACCAGCGTCGGCATCGCCACCAGCAGCTGATTGGTGAGGTATGCGCCGCCCATGAAGCTAGTATCGGCTGCCGGCCACCCCGCTACAAGACGGCTTCGGCCTACCGGGTATCCGCCGGCATCCGCACGCTCGAGTCGCGGACCTGACTGCCCACGAACTGCCACTCATAGACGAGCCTGAGCGCGTCATGGCGCGCCGCGAGCGCGCGCGGGAACGGCTCGAACGGCGCCGCGAGCTTCAGGATCGCGACCGACGCCTGGTCGAGCTCCGGGTCACCGCTCGAGCGCTTGACCCAGGCGCCGCCGAGCCGGCCATCGGCGAGGATCTGCACCTCGAGCACGGGGCTGCCGGATACCGCGGAGCGGCGCACCGCTTCGAGCGGATAGTTGGCCGTGCCGACGCGCTCGATCTTGCGCCTCCAGCCGTGCAGGTAGACGGCCACGCTCGACTCGCGCGTGTTGGCCGTCACCAGCAGCTCGCGCTCGGTGCGGCCGCGCAGGCGCAGCGCCTCGCCCTCGTCGGCCCCGGCCGCCTCCGCGGACAGCGGCTCGAGCACCAGCGGCGA
>JAFEDP010000629.1 GCA_018241545.1 Pseudomonadota bacterium | reverse complement strand
CTGGCCACCGACGTCAACGCGCCGCAGACCGCCGCGGCACTCACCGAGATCTTCCGCGAGCTCGACCGGCTGCGGCGCGAGCCGCCGAGCGCCGAGGAGCTCAAGCTGATCCAGAACTACCGCGCCGGGACCTTCGTGCTCGGCGCCTCGAGCCGCGCCGGGCTGCTGGGCCAGCTGTCGTTCCTCGACCAGGAGGGCCTCGGCGCCGACTGGCTCGAGCACTACGTCGAGCGCGTCTACGCCGTGACCCCGGCGCAGGTGCGCAGCGCCGCGGCCGAGTACCTCGACCCGGCGGCGATGACGCTCGTGATCGTCGGCGACCTCGCCAAGATCCGCGCCGGCATCGTCGCCGTCGATGCCCTGAAGGGCGCAGAATTCCGCCAGACACCCAGCGAGCGAACCCCGCCATGAGCGCAGAGCCGATCGAACGCGACCAGATGGAGTACGACGTGCTGATCGTCGGCGGCGGGCCGGCCGGCCTGTCGTGCGCGATCCGCCTCAAGCAGCTCAAGCCGGAGCTCAGCGTCTGCGTGCTCGAGAAGGGCGCCGCGGTCGGCGCGCACTCGCTGTCGGGCTGCGTCATGGAGCCGGGGCCGCTCGATGCGCTGCTGCCGGAGTGGCGCAACAACCCGCCCGCGATCTGCGTGCCGGCGACGCGCGACGAGTTCCGGCTGCTGACGGCCAAGCGCGCGATCCCGTTCATGACGCCGCCGCAGATGCACAACGAGGGCAACTTCATCATCTCCCTCGGCCTGTTGACGCCGCAGCTCGCGCAGGCCGCCGAGGGCCTCGGCGTCGACGTGTTCGCCGGCTTCGCCGCCGCCAAGCCGCTCTTCGACGAGCACGGCGCGGTGTGTGGCGTGCAGATCGGCGACATGGGGCTCGACAAGGACGACCAGCCGGGGCCGAACTTCGCGCCCGGGCCCGAGGTCCGCGCCCGCACCACCGTGCTCGCGGAGGGCGCGCGCGGCAGCATCACCAAGCAGCTGATCGCGCGCTTCCAGCTCGACGCCGACTGCTGCCCGCAGACCTACGGCCTCGGCTTCAAGGAGCTGTGGCAGCTGCCCGAGGGCCGGGTCGAGCCGGGGCTGATCCAGCACACGATCGGCTGGCCGGCCGACGGCCGCACCTACGGCGGCAGCTTCCTGTACCACCTCGACCAGAACCGCGTGTACGTCGGCTACGTGGCGGGCCTGGACTACCAGGACCCGCGCTACCGCCCGTTCGAGGCGTTCCAGCAGTTCAAGAACCACCCGACGGTGCGGCCGCTGCTCGAGGGCGGCGAGCTGTTGACCTACGGGGCCCGCACCATCGCCGCCGGCGGCTGGCAGTCGCTGCCGAAGCTCGAGATGCCGGGCGCCCTGATCGTCGGCTGCGCCGGCGGCCTCGTGAACGTGCCGAAGATCAAGGGCGTGCACCAGGCGATCCGCTCCGGGACGCTCGCGGCCGAGCACCTCGTCGAGCACGGCGCGCCGGCGGGCTTCGATGCGCGCCTGCGCGCCTCGCCGGCGGGCCAGGAGCTCCGGAAGGTGCGCAACTTCAAGCCGGGCTTCAAGAAGGGCTTCTGGCTCGGCCTCGCCAACGGCGGCCTCGAGACGCTGACCGGCGGCCGCACGCCGTGGACGCTCAGGAACGGCGCCGACTACCAGCAGCTCAAGCGCCTCGACGAGTACGCCTCGCCCGACCGCGGCTGGACCGCCGAGCGCACGCTCAAGCCGCGCGACCGCG
>JAFEDP010000628.1 GCA_018241545.1 Pseudomonadota bacterium | reverse complement strand
CGCACCGGCTGCCGCCGCAGGTGGCGGCGCACGTCCTCCGCCATCTGCTCGACCGACGCGTAGCGCCGCTCCGGCTCCTTGCGCAGCGCCTTGAGCACGATCGCGTCGAGGTCGCGGTCGAGCCGGCCCGGCAGGCCGGGCGGCGCGCCGTGCGCCGCGATCACCGCGCCCGGCGCGAGCGCGTCGCCGCGCAGCACCGAGTCGAGCACCGCGGTCGTGGTGGTCGGCCGCGAGCCGTAGGGGCTGCGGCCGGTCAGCAGCCGGTACAGCACGACGCCGAGCGAGTACACGTCGCTCGCGGTCGTCACCGGCAGTCCCTGCAGCTGCTCGGGGCTCGAGTACGCCGGGGTGAGCGCCGTGAACGCGGTGACGGTCGCATCGCCCTCGGGCTCGCCGGGACCGGCGCTCAGCAGCTTGGCGATGCCGAAGTCGAGCAGCTTCACGGCGCCGGCGCCGGTCACGAGGATGTTGCTGGGCTTCAAGTCCCGGTGCACGACGAGGCGCTGGTGCGCGTAGGAGACCGCCGCGCACACCTCGCGGAACAGGTCGAGCCGGGCGGCCAGGCCGAGCGCGCGCCCGTCGCAGTAGCGGTCGATCGGCTCGCCCTCGACGAGCTCCATGACGAGATACGGCAGTCCGTCCGCGGTCGCCCCGCCGTCGAGCAGCTGCGCGATGCCCGGGTGCGTCAGGCCCGCGAGGATCTGGCGCTCGGCCGCGAAGCGCTCGAGCACGAAGCCGGTGTCGAAGCCCGCGCGCACGAGCTTGACCGCCACGTCCTTGTCGAACGCCCCGTCGGCGCGGCGCGCGCGGTACACGTCGCCCATGCCGCCGCGGCCGAGCACCGCCACGATCTCGTAGACGCCGACGCGCCGGCCGAGCCAGCGCGTCTCGGTGGCGAGCGCGCCGGGCGCGAGGTAGGCCGCCGCCGGCCGGTCGAGGATCGCCTCGGGCACGCCGTCGGCGGCGAGCAGCGAGTCGAGCTCGGCGCGCAGCCCTGCGTCCGTGCCGCACTCGCCGGCGAGGAAGCGCGCGCGCTCGGGCGCAGGCAGCGCACGCGCCGCCTCGAACAGGTCCTTGATGCGCTGCCAGCGGGCGGCGTCCACGCGCACTCCCGGCGGGACGGTCCCGGTCCCGCGTGCCGCTAGTGTTGCGTGCCGGGCCGCGCGGGTAAACACCCCGGCGCGTCCGGCTACGGCGGACTCGCGAGCTCGCGCCCGAGCCAGGCCCGGGCCAGCGCCCACTCCCGCTTGACGGTCGCGGCGGAGATGCCGAGCGCCTCGGCGGTGGCCTCGATGTCCAGGCCGCCGAAGAAGCGCAGCTCGACGATGTCGGACTGGCGCGGGTCGAGCGCGTGCAGGCGCGTCAGCGCCGCGTCGATCGCGAGGAAGTCGACGGGCGAGGCGTCCTGGCCGAGCTCGGCGGCGGCGGCCGCGGCTCCCGAGCCCTGCTCCCAGGCGAGGTATTCCTCGAGCGGCACCGGAGCCGCGCCCGCGCCGCGCTTGCCGGCGAGCCGCGCGCGGGCGTGGTCGACCAGCACGCGGCGCATGATGCGCGAGGCGATGCCGAAGAACTGGCCGCGGCTGCGCCAGTCGACGCGCCGCTGCTCGACGAGGCGCAGGAAGGCCTCGTGCACGAGGGCCGTGCGCTGCAGCGTGTGCTCATCGCGCTCGCGCCGCAGGTGGCGCGTGGCGAGGCGGCGCAGTTCCTCGTAGACGAGCGGCAGCAGGCTGTCGAAG
>JAFEDP010000627.1 GCA_018241545.1 Pseudomonadota bacterium | reverse complement strand
CAGCCCTGAGGAACCGACCATGGCACGCCACCCGAACGACCGCCCGGCCCGAGCCCTCGGCAAGCGCCTGATCGCCAGCCTGCTCGCCGTGACGGTGGCCGCCACGCCGCTGGTGAGTCACCCGGCAGATCTCAACGCCGAGATGCAGGCGATGTTCAACGACCTCGGCGCACTGGGCAACGTCACCACGCCGGGCGCGTTCCGCGGCCAGGCGATGAACCTCTACACCGGCGGCAGCCTGATGATGCGCGCCCCGGGGCGCAACTATCCGCTGGCCAGCATCCAGCTGCCCAGCCTGCGCGCTGGGTGCGGCGGCATCGACATCTACGGCGGCGCGTTCTCGTTCATCAACAAGCAGCAGTTCATCGCCCTGCTGCAGAACATCGGCGCCAACGCCGTCGGCTACGCCTTCAAGCTCGCGCTGCAGTCGATCTCGCCCGACATCGACAAGCTGCTCACCGAGCTGCAGGACCAGATCAACAAGATCAACGCGATGAACATCAACTCCTGCGAGGCGGCGCAGGCGCTGGTGAACGGCGTCGTCGGCGAGTACGACAACTCGGTGATGAGCGGCTGCGCCAACATCTCCCAGTACCTCGGCAGCGTCTCCGACCGGGCCGAGGCCCGGCTCACCTGCGCCACCAACGCGCCGGCGGTGGTGAAGACCGCCGCCAACAGCGCCGACCCCAACGTGCGCAACGCCACCTTCGTCAAGGGCAACGTCACCTGGCTCGCGCTCAACCAGGTGGGCGGCAGCATCAGCCAGCAGGAGAAGGAGCTGATCATGAGCGTGATCGGCACCGTGATCCTGACCCCGCCCGCCGACGACGGCAGCGGCGCCACGCCGCGCTACGCCGAGCCCACCATCGTGGGCCTGCGCGACCTGCTGCTCGGCCGCGGCGCCTCGGCCACGGAGGGCAACGTCGACATCGAGGTGTATGTCTGCGACGAGCCCGCCGAGTGCCTGAACCCGACGCGCGCCACCGTCTCGGCCAAGCCCTTCACCCGCCTCGTGGCCGATCGGCTGCACCGCATGTCGGAGAACATCGCCACGCGCAGCCCGCAGTCGCCGGCCGACATCGGCTTCGTCAACAACACCACCGAGCCGGTCTACAAGATGCTCTCGGTGGCCAACGCCGTGCCGGGATCGAGCACCGCCGAGACGCTGATCGAGACCTACAAGGACGTGATCGCGCTCGACTACGCCGAGACGTTCCTCAACCGCGCCATCCGCCAGGCCCTGAGCGCACTGTCGCAGTCGCTCAAGCGCAACGGCGTCGAGCAGCAGTACGTCGACACGATCCGCCAGAACGCCCAGGAGGCCCAGCGGCAGATCCTCGCGGAGAAGCAAACCGCCTACGCCAAGGTGCGATCGGTCTCGTCGATGACGCAGGACCTCCAGACGCTGGAGCGCCAGCTGTGGAGCACGATGCCCGCGTCCGTGAAGTCGATGCTCGACTTCAGCGCCAGCAGCGGCGCCCGCGGCTCCTAAGTCCGGGCTCGACACGCTCGCGCCCGCATGTTCGAGATCTACGCCTACGGCAACGTCGACTCCCTGACCGGCGTCTTCAACGCCATCGCCGCGATCATGGGCGGGGCCGACTACTTCGGCCTCATCAAGACCATCGCGGTCACCGGCGTACTGGTCGCGGCCTTCGCGGGACTCTTCACGCTCGGCCGATTTCACGGCTGGGGCTGGCTGATGGGCTTCCTGCTCGTCTACTACGCGCTCTTCCT
>JAFEDP010000626.1 GCA_018241545.1 Pseudomonadota bacterium | reverse complement strand
AGTGTCAAACTGCGACAGGACGCGTTCTGTCGGATCGCCCCTGCGGCGCGGATGCGCGTCGCCGTGAAGTGCCCGTCGACCAGCTCAATACCTATGCACCGCCTACCATCGACCTACGCCCGCCAGTGACGCGGCCTCCATTGGCCGAGTCCACTGCATCGCGGGCGAATCCTCCTGACGAGGGCGCCGACGATGGCGGTGCTTGCGCGCAGGTGGAACGGGCGATCGCGGCGATCGACGAAGCGGGTCGCCATCCGCACGACTCCGTCGGCTCGGAGCAGTTGCGACGCCGCTGGCGTGAGATTCGCGACGCGGCGCATCGACTCGGATGCCCGGGGCGGTAGGCGGTCTTTCCAGGCGAGTTTCGTCTCCACGAGTGCGACGATCCGCGATCCGGGTGCCGGCCGTGCCGACCGCGGAGGCCAGCCATCGGCGCGGCCGGTCGCGGCCACTGTCTGGGTGGACGCACCGTGTGCGGATCGGTGCTCTCCGCTCATCACGGTGGCGGGGTCTCTGTCCGTGAGTCCCGTGCCCCGGACCCAGCGGCCGGACGCGGCTTGCCGCACTTGAGAGGATTCGTGCGCCCGCCGAGTAAGGCCCTACGGACGCCGGCGAATCCTCACAGGCGCTGTTAGGCAATTTTCTTAGCGAAAATTAAAGAATCCTCTGTCGGGGCCGATTCCTTGCACTGGACGCCGTCGGAGCGACGGCGCGCAGAAACGCCTGGATGCCGCCGTGAAAGAAGAACAAGAACAATCACTTATGGGCGGCATCGCATCGCTCCGCGCGAGCAGCCGCCGGACCCCCGGTAGGTCCAGCCTCGACCGGCGCGACCGTCCCGTCGCGACCGCCGCGCCGCGCCCAGGCACGGACACGCCGCCGGCGGATCCGGCGACCTGATTCCCCCTATCCGTTCCCAGACCGCGGAGCGCCCATGCGCCTCAATCACCCCGTGACGCAGAACGAGCTGACGCTTCCCGACGATATCCTGATCGTCTCGACCACCGACCTGAAGGGTCGCCTCACGTTCGTGAACCCGGCGTTCGTGCGGGTCAGCGGCTTCACCGAGCCCGAGCTCATCGGCAAGGCGCACAACATCGTCCGCCACCCGGACATGCCCGAGGAGGCGTTCGCCGACCTGTGGGCGACGCTGCAGGCCGGGCGTCCGTGGACTGGCCTCGTCAAGAACCGCTGCAAGAACGGCGACCACTACTGGGTGCTCGCGAACGCGACGCCGATCCGCGAGGGCAATTCTGTCACCGGCTACATGTCGGTGCGCACCACGGCCACGCGCGCGCAGGTCGCGGCCGCCGAGGAGGCGTACCGGATGTTCCGCGAGAAGCGCGCCGGCCGGCACGCGATCCGCGACGGGCGCGTCGTGCGCACGAGCTGGGCCAGCCGCTACGACGTCCTCGCGCGCGCGTCGGTGAGCGGCGCGCAGGCGATCGTGACGATGCTGTGGATGGTCCCGGTCCTGGTCGGGCTATGGGCGCTGCTCGCACCGCGCTCGGCCGCGCCGGCACGCTACCTGCTCGCGGCGCTGCTGCTCGCAAGCGCCGGCGGGGCCGCGCTCGTCGGCCTACGCCGGGCGCAGCGGCTGGCCACGACGCTGCGCGCGTCGGCGGAGCGCGTCGAGGAGCTCACGCAGGGACGCTTCGCCGGCATCTTCGTCGCCGACGGCGAGGACGAGGTGGCGGTGCTGCAGCGCGCCCTGCAGGCGCTGCGTACCCGCATCGGCTTCC
>JAFEDP010000625.1 GCA_018241545.1 Pseudomonadota bacterium | reverse complement strand
CGGCGCCGGGTACTTCGACGACGTGACCACCGTGGTCTCGGGCGGCACGTCCTCGACGACCGCGATGAAGGGCTCGACCGAGGAGGCCCAGTTCAAGACCGGCTGACGGGACTTGCGGGACGGGCGGCGGCGGCCTAAACATTCGGCCGATGCCGCCCGCGACCCCGCCGACCGACCCCGCGCCGCCCGCCGTCCCGGCGGGTGCGGCGCTGACCCTCGATGACGGCGCGCCGGACCCGGCGCGGCCGTTCGACCCCAAGGCCTTCGTCGCCGCGCTGCCGTCGCGCCCGGGCGTGTACCGGATGTTCGACGCCGCGGGCCGGCTGCTCTACGTCGGCAAGGCCGCCAACCTCAAGGCGCGCGTGTCGAGCTACTTCCGCGCCGACCTCGTCCAGCCCAAGGTGCTGGCGATGGTGCAGCAGATCGCCGCGATCGAGGTGACGGTCACCAACTCCGACACCGAGGCGCTGCTGCTCGAATACAACCTGATCAAGAAGCACCGCCCGCACTACAACATCCTGCTCAAGGACGACAAGAGCTTCCCGTACCTGTACCTGAACACGCAGCAGGACTTCCCGCGGCTCAGCTTCTACCGCGGGGCGCGCAAGGGCCCGGGCCGCTACTTCGGGCCCTACCCGAACTCGGTCGCGGTGCGCGAGACGCTGCTGCAGCTGCAGAAGCTGTTCCGCCTGCGCCAGTGCGAGGACAGCTACTTCGCCAACCGCACGCGCCCGTGCCTGCAGTACCAGATCCAGCGCTGCTCGGGGCCCTGCGTCGGGCTCGTCTCCGCCGCCGACTACGCCGCCGACGTGGCCGCCGCGGTGCGCGTGCTCGAGGGCCGCAACGACGAGGTGGCGGTGGAGCTCGCGCGGCGCATGGAGGAGGAGGCCGCGGCGCTGCGCTTCGAGAAGGCGGCGGCGCTGCGCGACCAGCTGGCGGCACTCAAGAGCGTGCAGGCGCACCAGATCGTCAGCGCCTCCGCCGAGGTCGACTGCGACGTCGTGGCGGCGGCCACCGGCCCCGGGCTCTACTGCATCGGCCTCATGTTCGTGCGCGGCGGGCGCAACCTCGGCACCACCACCTACTTCGCGCGCGCGCCGTTCGCCGAGACCGAGGAGGTCGAGGCCGCGTTCCTCGCCCAGCACTACCTCGCGCACGACGCGCCGGCCGAGATCGTGGTCGGGACCGAGATCCCCGAGCGCGCGGCGCTCGGCGAGGCGCTCGGCGCGCGCGCCGGTCACCGCGTCGAGATCCACCGCGCCGAGCGCGGCCTCAAGGCGCGCTGGGTCGACATGGCGCGCGACAACGCCGTGCAGGCGCTCAAGATGCGGCTCGCGACCGAGGCCGGCATCGAGGAGCAGCTCGCCGAGCTCGGCGCGGCGCTCGCGCTGCCGCAGCCACCCGAGCGCCTCGAGTGCTTCGACATCAGCCACACGCGCGGCGAGGCGACGGTGGCCTCGTGCGTGGTGCTCGGGCGCGAGGGTCCGCTCAAGGCCGACTACCGGCGCTTCAACCTCGAGGGGCTGACCCCGGGCGACGACTACGGCGCGATGCGCCAGGCGCTGACGCGCCGCTACCGCCGGCTGAAGGCGGGCGAGGGGCGCCTGCCGGACGTGCTCTTAATTGACGGCGGCCCGGGACAGCTCGCCGAGGCGCGCGCCGTGCTCGCCGAGCTCGAGGTCGGTTTGCCGGCGGTGGTCGGCGTCGCCAAGGGCGCGGACCGGCGCGCCGGCCAGGAGCGGCTTT
>JAFEDP010000624.1 GCA_018241545.1 Pseudomonadota bacterium | reverse complement strand
AGATGAGCGGCTCGCCGCCGAGCGCCGCCCAGGCGGCAGCGAGGTCGGCGCGCGTGCGCTGGTAGGAGTGCTCGGCGAGCCGGCGGCGCTGCGCGTACTGGAACACGTTGACGAAGAACATCGCCTCGTCCGAGCGGTCGGGCTCGAGCAGCAGCATGTCCGAGTGCGGGAAGCGGCCGCGGTAGGCCGCCATGCCGACCTGCATGCGCGACTGGATCAGCGCGCGGAACGTCTGGCTCATCACGAGCGGCAGGCCGCCGCGGCGCAGGTCGTGGCTGCGGTGGCCGTTCGCGTAGGCGTCGAAGGCCACGAGCGGGTTGACGCAGATCACGAGCGTCGCGCCCTGCTCGAGCGCGACCGAGGCGTGCATGGTGCGCAACAGCGCCCCGTCCACGTAGGTGTGGCCGTCGATCTCGACCGAGGGGTAGAGCCCGGGGAGCGCGGTCGAGGCCTGGATGGCCTTCGAGATCGGCACGTGGTCGAGGCCCGGCGCGCCGAAGCGCGCCTCGGTGCCGGCGTCGAGGTCGGTGGCGATCACGTACAGCCGCCGTGGCAGCGTGCGAAAGTCGTTGCTGCGCCCGTGCGTCGAGAAGATCTCGCCGATGAAGCGCTCGAACGGGCGGTTGTCGAAGACGCCGGTCGGCACCAGGCGGCCGAGCGGCCCGACCGCCTCGGCCCAGGCCCCGGGCTTGGGTGCCCGCCACCACTCGCGCGCGACCGCGCCCACGAGCCCGGGTGCGCGCTTGAGCCGTGCCAGGAACTCGCCAAGCGCCGGCCGCAGGAAGAGGCCAGGCGACATCGGGTACTCGCCGGCGGCGTTGTCGATGAAGACCACGCCCATGTCGGCGGGCGTGATGCCGTTGGCGAGTCCCGCCGCGACCATCGCGCCCGAGCTCACCCCCACATAGGCGTCGAGCGCGGTGAGGTCGAGTCCCTCGACGCACTCGCTGAGGGCGGCCAGGGCCCCGATCTCGTAGAACGCGCCCAGCGGCCCACCCCCGGCGAGGGCCAGACCCAGCCGGGGGTGAGGGTGCCGCTGCGGCCGCGGGGCGGGCTGCAGCGTCAGCATCGGACCGCCGTCAGGCGGCGGCGGCCGGAGGCGGTGCGGTCCGCTTCACGGCGCGCCGGCGCGGGGTGGCGCGGCGTGCCCGGGCGAGCTGCTCGACGCTCGCGTTCAGGTGGTCGACGCGCTTCGACAGCGCCCGGATCTCCGTCGCGGTCGGCACGCCTGCCTGGTGCAGGACGCGCTGCACGCGGCCCTGGAACAGCTTCTCGAGGCCCTCCCAGGTCTCGGCGGCCTGGTCACGGGTCGTCTTCATGCGCTCGTCGACCGTCGACTGCACGGTCGCGATCGCCTCGCGCAGGATCTTCTCCGCGGCCACCCGTCCCTGGCCGATGAACTCGGCGCCGTCGACGATCAGCGTCTCGAAGGCGCGCGGGCCCTCCTTCTGGACGCGCGACAGGGCGCCCATGCCGGCGAGCCAGATCTGGTGCATCGCATCGACGATCGGCACCTCGGCGCCGATGCGCCGGCCCGGGGCCCTGCGGCCCTTCCTTCCGGTCTTGCGTACTGCCATGGCGATCTCCTCATCGTGGGCACGCGGGTCCTCGCGGGCCCGGCCGTCCGTTGCGTATAGCCCGGACGCGCAGGGTATTTTGGGCCGGCTACCGTGGCTCCCGATCCGTAGTTGCCGCAGGAGCCGCCATGGCCGGCAAGCCCTTGAAAGCGCACTGGATACAATTTACG
>JAFEDP010000623.1 GCA_018241545.1 Pseudomonadota bacterium | reverse complement strand
GCCGTAGACGTAGACCACGAGCCCGCTGCAGTCGAAGGCGCGCGGGCCGCTGCCGCCGGCACGGTAGGGCGCGCCGATCAGCCTCGCGGCGAGGCTGGCCGCGCGCGCACCGAGCCCGTCCGCGGCCTCCGGGCGCGGCGGCGTGGCCGCGCAGCCGGCCACGAGGAGCAGCAGTGCCGCGGCGATGACCCGCATGGCGCGAGTCTAGCCGAGCGGCACGCCGCGGCGCGTCAGGCGCCGGCGGCGGCCGCTGCCTGCGGCTCGGCCGCGGCAGGGGCGAGCGCGAGCCGGATCAGCTCGTCGACTCGCTCGACGAACTGGAACTCGACCTCGCGGCGCACGCTCGCCGGCACGTCCTCGAGATCCTTGCGGTTGCGGCGGGGCAGCAGCACGGTGCGGATGCCGGCGCGCGCCGCCGCCACGGTCTTCTCCTTGACGCCGCCGATCGGCAGCACGAGGCCGCGCAGCGAGATCTCGCCGGTCATGGCGACGTCGGCGCGCACCGTGCGTCGGGTCAGCAGCGAGACGAGCGCCGTGTACATCGCGGTGCCCGCGCTCGGGCCGTCCTTGGGGATCGCGCCCGCCGGCACGTGGATGTGGATGTCGCTCTTCTCGAAGCCGGCGGCGTCGATGCCGAGCGCCGCGGCGTTCGCCTTGACGAGCGACAGGGCCGCCTGGGCGCTCTCCTTCATGACATCGCCCAGCTGCCCGGTCAGGATCAGGCGCCCGGAGCCCGGCGTCTGGGTGGCCTCGATGAACAGGATGTCGCCGCCGACCGGGGTCCAGGCGAGGCCGGTGGCGACGCCCGGCACGCTGACGCGCATCGCCACCTCGTTCTCGTAGCGCGGGCTGCCGAGGATCTCCTCGACCTCGGCGCCGTCGATGTGCACGCTCGCCACCGCGCCCGAGGCGATCTTGACCGCGGCGTTGCGCATCAGCGCGCCGATCTCGCGCTCGAGGCTGCGGCAGCCCGCCTCGCGCGTGTAGTCGCGCACCGCGCGCCTGAGCGCCGCCTCGGTCAACGTGACCTGCTCGGCGGTCAGGCCGTTGGCCTCGAGCTGGCGCTTGATCAGGTAGCGCTTGCCGATCTCGACCTTCTCGTCCTCGGTGTAGCCGGTGAGCTCGATGATCTCCATGCGGTCGCGCAGCGGACCGGGGATCGTGTCGAGCTGGTTGGCGGTCGCAATGAACAGCACCTTCGACAGGTCGAAGGGCACGCCGAGGTAGTTGTCGCGGAACGTGGAGTTCTGCTCGGGGTCGAGCACCTCCAGCAGCGCCGCCGCCGGGTCGCCCTGGAAGCTGCGGCCGAGCTTGTCGATCTCGTCGAGCATCAGCACCGGGTTGCGCGTGCCGGCCTTGCGGATCGCCTGGATCACGTTGCCGGGCAGCGCGCCGACGTAGGTGCGCCGGTGGCCGCGGATCTCGGCCTCGTCGTGCGTGCCGCCGAGCGAGACGCGCTGGAACTTGAGGCCGATCGCGCGCGCGATCGACTGGCCGAGCGAGGTCTTGCCCACGCCCGGGGGCCCGACGAAGCACAGGATCGGGCTGCGGCCGTGCGGGTTGAGCTTGCGCACCGCGAGGTACTCGAGGATGCGCTTCTTGATCTTGTCGAGGCCGTAGTGGTCGGTCTCGAGCACCTCGCGCGCCTTCTCGATGTCGATGCGCTCGGCGTCGAGCCGCGACCACGGCAGCGCGGCGATCAGGTCGAGGTAGGTGCGCAGCATCGAGTACTCGGCGCCCTGCTCCGGCATGCGCT
>JAFEDP010000622.1 GCA_018241545.1 Pseudomonadota bacterium | reverse complement strand
TCCTCGAGCCCGGCGCCGAGCAGCGGCACGGTCACCGAGGCCTCCTCCACGATCACCGCCGACATCGTGCGCAGCGTCTCGCGCAGCGCCGCGTCGGCGTGTCGCGCGCGCGCCGAGGCGTTGAGCACCGCCACCGGCTTGCCGCAGAACGGCGGGAAGCCGACCAGCCAGTCGAGCAGGTTCTTGATGACCCCGCTGACGCCGTGGGCGTACTCGGGGCTCGCGATCACGAGCGCATCGGCCCGCTCGACCGCGCGCCACAGCCCGCGCACCGCCGCAGGCTCGCGGCCCTCGAGATCGGGGTTGAACAGCGGCAGGTCGCCGGCCTCGGCGTAGACGGTGAGCGCCGTGCCGGGCGGGGCGAGGCGCGCCGCGGCGCGCAGCAGCGCCGCGTTCAGCGATCGCCGGCGCAGGCTGCCCGGGATCGCGAGGATCCCGGCGGCGGGCGCGGCGCCGGTCATTCGCGGGACCGGCGCTGCGGGACGTTGGCGCGGTTGGCGCGTTCGCAGCTGACGACCGTGCCGGGCGGACCGCCGCCGACGCTCAGGCGCGCGCCGATCGCGCGCGCGCGGGTGCGCATGGTCGTGAGCCCCATGCCGGCGCCCGGTGCCGCGCCGGGGTCGAAGCCCTCGCCGTCGTCGCGGACCGTGAGCCGGACGTGGTCGCGGTCGACGTCGAGCTCGAGGCTGATCGCGCGCGCGCGGGCATGGCGCACGGCGTTGGTCAGCGCCTCCTGCGCGATCCGGTAGAGATGGTTGCTGGCCTCGAGCGGGATCGCGAGTGGCGCCGACTGGCGGATCCGGCACTCGATCGCGACCGCGGCGCCGGCGTGCGGGAACGCGCCCGCGAGCTGGCGCAGCGCCTCGGCGAGCCCCTTGCGTGCCTCCTCGACCGGGGCGAGCCCGCGCGCGACGTTCTTGCAGGTGACGATGGCCTGCGCGGCGAGCTGGGCGAGCTCGGCGAGCTCGGCGGCGAGCGCCGGGTCGAGGGCGTGACGGTGCGCGAGGCTCTGCGCGAGCAGCGACAGCCCGGTCAGCTCCTGGCCGAGCCCGTCGTGCAGGTCGTGGCCGAGCCGGCGCTGCTCGCGCACGGTGGCCTCGTGCAGCGCCGCCTCGAGGCGGCGCCGCTCGGTGACGTCGATGCCGATGCTCCACTCGAGCCAGCCCGGCACGGCGATCTTGGCGCCGAGGTTGAACCACTCGACGCTGCGCCGGCTGCCGTCCTTGGCGGTGAGCTCGAACACGCGGCTGTAGGACTGCTGGCGCAGCTCCTGCGCCTCGCTGAGCATCGCCTCGAGGTAGGCGGGGTCGGGGTACAGCAGGCGCATCGCGTCGGGGTTGCCGACGATCTCCGCCGCGGCGTAGCCGGTCACGCGCTCGCACTCGCGGTTCCAGGCGACGATGGTGCCGTCGGCGTCGAACGCGTCCATCAGCACCGGCATGTCCTGCACGATCGTGCGCATGCGCATCTCGGCCTCGCGCAGCCGTTCCTCGGCGCGCTTGAGCTCGGTGATGTCGATCGACGTGCCGGCGATGCTGACGATGCGCCCGCGCCCGTCGCGGATCGGGAACTTGTGCGCGAGGTAGTGGCGCGTCTCGCCGTCGATCTCGACCTGCTGCTCGTGCACCATCGCCTCGCCGCGCTCGAGCGTGGCGCGGTCGGTGGCCTGGAACACCGGCGCGGCGCTCGGCGCGAGGTCGAAGTCCGTCTTGCCGAGGCAGGCGGCCGGCTCGCAGTGGTAGAGCGTGGCGCAGCGCGCGTTCATG
>JAFEDP010000621.1 GCA_018241545.1 Pseudomonadota bacterium | reverse complement strand
CTCGCGCTTCGCCGACGAGGTGCAGTTCCGCCGCGCCGAGCGCTTCTTCGTGGCGCGCAAGTACCGCGACGCGGAGCGCGCCTATGCTGCGATCGTGGACGGCGGCAGCGGCTCGGAGTACTACGAGCTCGCGCTCTACAAGCTCGGCTGGACACTGTACAAGCAGCAGCTGTACGAGGCCGCGCTCGACCGCTACTTCGCGCTGCTCGACTACAAGGTCAAGAGCGGCTACGACTTCGACGCGCCGCACGCCGAGCCCGAGCAGCGCCGGGTCGACGACACCTTCCAGGTCGTCAGCTTGAGCTTCTCGAACATCGGCGGGCCGGAGGTCGTCGCCGGCTATTTCGGCGCCAACGGCCACCGCGCCTACGAGGACCGCGTCTACCGCCAGCTCGGCGAGTACTACCTGGTCAAGCTCCGCTACCAGGACGCCGCCACCGTCTACAAGTCGTTCGTGGCGCAGTACCCGTTCCACCGCGCCGCGCCGCGCTTCGGCATGCGCGTGATCGAGATCTACGAGAAGGGCGGCTTCCCGCTGCTGGTGCTGGGCGCCAAGAAGGACTTCGCCGCGACCTACGCGCCGCAGGCCGAGTACTGGCGGCACGCCGACGCCGGCCAGTCCGCCGAGGTGCTCGGCTACGTGAAGTCCAACCTGCAGGACCTCGCGAACCACTACCACGCGCAGTACCAGGACCCCAAGCAGGCCGAGCAGCGGGCGGCGAACTACGCCGAGGCGACGCGCTGGTACCGCGAGTTCCTCGGCGCGTTCCACGCCGACGCGCTGGCACCGTCGATGAACTACCAGCTCGCGGACCTGATGCTCGAGAACCACGACTGTGCCGGCGCCGCGCACGAGTACGAGGCCACGGCCTACGACTACGGCGCGCACGAGAAGGCGGCGGCGGCCGGCTACGCCGCCGTCTACGCGCACCGCGAGTACCTCAAGGGCGTGGCGCCCGGGGCGGCCGACGCGGCGCGCCGCGACACGATCGACAGCTCGCTGCGCTTCGCGGATGCCTTCCCGCAGCACGAGCAGGCGGCGGTCGTGCTGGTCGGCGCCGCGCAGGATGCCTACGAGATGAAGGACCTGGCCCGGGCCCGCGACGCGGGCCGCCACCTCGTCAAGGACTTCCCGCAGGCGACCCCGGCCGTGCGCCGCGACGCCTGGCTGGTCGTCGCGCACTCGGCGTTCGGCCTGGGCGACTACCCGGAGGCCGAGCAGGCCTACGGCGAGGTGCTGGCGGCGACGCCGGCCACGGACGCGGCGCGCGCCGGGCTGATCGAGAACCTGGCGGCGTCGGTGTACAAGCAGGGCGAGCAGGCGCAGCAGGCCGGCGACCTGCGCGGCGCGGCCAACCACTTCCTGCGCGTCACGCGCGTCGCGCCGACCTCGAAGGCCTGCGCCGCGGCCGAGTACGACGCGGCCTCGGCGCTGCTGCGGCTCGAGGACTGGGCGGCGGCGGCGCAGGTGCTCGAGCAGTTCCGCCGCGAATTCCCCGAGCACGCGCTCGTCAAGGACGCGACCCAGCGCATCGCCTACGCCTACCAGCGCAGCGGCGAGCTCGCGAGGTCCGCCGGCGAGTACCAGCGGGTGGCCGCGGAGTCCTCGGACGCGCAGCTGCGCGGCGAGGCCCTGCTGCAGGCCGGCGACCTGTACGCGCAGGCCCACGACGCGGACCACGCCCTCGAGTCCTACTCGGCGTACGTCGCGCAGTTCCCGCGGCCGGCCGAGGCGGCGATCGAGACGCGCGCCAAGGTCGTGGAGAT
>JAFEDP010000620.1 GCA_018241545.1 Pseudomonadota bacterium | reverse complement strand
TAGTAGGGCTGGTCCTGGTGCCAGGGCGTGCGCTGGCGCGTTCCCGGCTCCTTGGTCAGCATGTGGTCGTGGTGGAGCCGCACCGTGCGGCTCGCGGTCAGGCGCGCGGCGGCCTCGGCGAGCGGTGACTCGGCGATGAAGGCGTGGTAGTCGGTGTTCTCGCGCCAGTTGCAGAAGTCCTCGATGAACCAGCCGGGATCGTCCGGCTGGCTCGCGACCTTGGCACGCGGGCTCGGCGTGCGCAGGTTGGCATCGATGCCCGCGCGCAACCGGTCGATCTCCGCGGCGCTGAGCAGGCCGCGGATGCAGACCGCGCCGTCGGCCTGGAAGGCCTTGACGAGGCTCTGCGACACGAGGCCGGGGGGCAGCGGTCTGGGCATGGCGGATCCCTGGCTCAGGCGACAGCGACGGGCGGCAGCGCGCGGGCGGCGCGCCACAGCCAGGCGCCGAGCAGCACCACGGCCACGGCGGCCAGTGGCGGCGCGGGCGCCATGACAAGGCCGGCCGCGAGGCCGGCGAGGAGCCGCAGCGCCTCGAGCGCCACGTACCCGCGACGTCCCTCGGCGAGCCCGCCGATGATCCACAGCGAGGCGGTCAGCGCCGCGAGCCAGGCGAGCGCGGCGGCGCGCGACAGGCCCGGCTCGAGCGCGAGGAAGCGCGCGCCGAGCGCGAGCACCACGACGAACTGCGCGAGGCAGTAGCCGCCGAGCAGCGCCGGCAGCGGCGGCGCGTACTTCGCGAGCGGCAGCGCGAACGCCGCCTTCGGCGCGCGCGCGGCGACGTCGGCGGGCCGCCAGCCGGGGCGCGCCCAGAAGACCTTCAGCTTGTCGCCCCAGCGCCGCGTGCCGACGCAGTCCCGCCACAGCACCGCGTAGGTGTGCAGGTTGGCCCACAACGGGTTCCACGAGCGCAGCGGGTCGCGCGTGCCGTACACGCAGCGCTCCGCGGGAAGCTCGGGCTGGAAGGTGCCGAACAGCCGGTCCCACAGGATCAGGATCCCGCCGTAGTTGCGGTCGAGGTAGCGCTCGTTGACCGCGTGGTGGACGCGATGGTTGGACGGCGAGGCGAAGATCCGGTCGAAGGCGCCGAGCGAGCCGATCTGCTCGGTGTGGATCCAGAACTGGTACAGCAGGTCGATCAGGCCGACGCCGAGGAACACCTCGGGCGGCACGCCGGCGAGCGCCAGCGGCAGGTAGAACACCCAGCCGAGCAGGAACCCGCTGCTCGTCTGCCGCAGCGCGGTCGACAGGTTGTACTCCTCGCTCTGGTGATGCACGACGTGCGCGGCCCACAGCACGTTTACCTCGTGGCCGAGGCGGTGGTACCAGTAGTAGAGGAAGTCGTAGGCGATCAGCGCGCCGAGCCACACCCGCCAGTCGCCGGCGTCGAGCGTCGCCAGCCGCGCGCCGCGGTAGACGAGCACGTAGACGCCGAAGGACACGAGCCGCGTGAACACGCCGCTGTAGGTGGACAGTGCGCCGAGGCCGACGCTCGTGAGCGCATCGGCCAGCCGGTAGCGGGCGACGCCGCGCGCGGCGGCCACGGCCATCTCAAGCAGCATCAGCCCGATGAAGGCCGGCATCGCGTAGAGCAGGACCTTCTCGTACATCGCGGGTCGCGGCGATCAGCCTCGCACGGCCGAGCGGCGGCCGCGGCGCTCGCGGCCCTCGGGCTGCGCCGCGGGCCGCGGCTCGGGCAGCTCGACCACGCGACGCAGGTTCGGATAGGCGGCGCTGCGGTGCGGGATGGCCATCGACTCGACGAAGTG
>JAFEDP010000061.1 GCA_018241545.1 Pseudomonadota bacterium | reverse complement strand
TCTCGCGCGGGCGCAATCGCGACACCGCCTGGTATTCGGTCGTCGACGCCGACTGGCCGGTGCTCGCCGCGGCCTTCGAGCGCTGGCTCGCGCCGGTGAACTTCGATGCGCACGGGCGGCAGCGGACGCCGCTGGGCGAGCTCACCGCCGTCGCGGTGCGCGCGCGCGGCTGAACGTCGCCTCAGGCGGCGGCGCGTCGTAGCTGCGCCAGCAGCGCCTCGAACCACGGCCACTGCGCGACGACGACGGCGTTCGCGACCGCATAGAGCCGGCGCCGGAAGCGCGGCGCGCCCGGCACCTCGTGCAGCCGCCCGTCCGCCGCGGCGAGTCGGGCATGCCGCGCCGGCAAGTACCCGGAGCCGCCGTATCGCCTGAGGTACTCGAGCGCCCAGTCGGCGGCGGCGAGCGTGACGGCGACCGTCTCGTCGAGCGCGACCGCCACCGCGTGCTCGCGACGGAAGTCCTCGCCATGGTCGACGTAGACGTAGCCGGCGCGGCGCGCGAAATCGCTGCCGGGCGGCGTCCAGGCGTCGAGGCAGGAGGACACGAGCACGATCTCCTCCTCGACCAGCAGGTGCGACTCGAAGCGGCCGGTCCGCTGCGCGCCGTAGCCGAGCGCGACGTCGATGAGTCCGGTGCCGAGCCAGCGCTGCAGCTGGCGCTGCTCGCCGGGCCACAGCGCGACGGCGACGCGCGGGCACTCGGCGCGCAGGTGTTCGAGGAGCCGCTCGCCGACGCCGCGCCACAGGTCGAGCTCGAGCCCGACGTTGCACACGCCCTCCGCGCCCTCGGGCAGGGAGATCTCATGGCGCGCCTGGCGCCAGAGCTGGGTCATGAGCTCGGCGTAGCGCTGCAGCTTGAAGCCGGCCGACGTGAGTTCAGCACCGGACTTGTTGCGATGCAGCAGCCGCTGCCCGACGTCCGCTTCCAGCGCGCTCAGGCGCGCGGTGACGGTCGAGGGAGTCACGTGCAGCCGCCGCGACGCGGCCACGAGGCTGCCGCTGTCGATCACCTCCAGAAAGGTCCTGAGCTCTTCCAGCGTCATGATTCGATGATATCGAATCAAATGCCAAATTAATTTCGTTTTTCAGAACGAAGGCGCTCTGGCAAGGTCGGCCGCGGTTCGAGGGGGAATGCGAATGCACTTCAACAACTTCCTGGCGGCCTACTACCCCGATACCCGCTACGGGGGCGCCCGCCTGTACGCCGACATGCTGGAGCAGGCGCGGCTGGTCGATCGCCTCGGGTGGCGTGGCGTCACGATCCCCGAGCACCACCTGCTCAACATCCTGCTGGTGCCCGACCCGCTGCAGTTCGCGGTCAAGGTCGCCTCGGTGACCCGCGCGCTCGAGGTCGTCACCTCCGTCTGCGTGCTGCCGCTGCACGACATGCGCGTGTTCGCGGGCCAGGTGGTGCAGGCCGACATCCTGTGCGACGGCCGGCTCATCCTCGGGGTGGGCCGCGGCGCGTTCGCCTACGAGCTCGCGCGCATGGGCAAGCCGATCGAGGAGTCGCGCGAGCGCTTCGACGAGTCGCTGAACGTGCTGCTCGCGCTGCTCGAGCGCGAGGAAGTCTCCTGGCACGGCAAGTACTACCGTTTCGAGCCCATCACCGTGATGCCCCGGCCGCGCACCGGCCAGCCGCCGCCGATCATGATCGCGGCGCTGCTGCCGGAGGCGATCGAGGCCAGTGCGCGGCGCGGGTTCCACGTCCAGACGACGCCGCTGAACGCCTCGCCCGAGAAGATGCGCGAGCAGGTCGCCGCGTTCATGCGCGGGCGCGAGGCGCGGGGCGAGGCGGGCCGCGGCCAGCGGCTCGGGCTGATGCGGGTCTGCTGCGTGGCCCGCGACGACGCCGACGCGCGCCGCAAGCTCGCGCTGGCCCATGACTACTACGGGCGCTTCCACAACGTCTTCACCGGCCCCGGCATCGTCGAGCGCGGCGCGATCAAGGCGCTGCCGCTGCGGCAGTCGCTGGAGGAGCTGAGCCAGGGCATCCTGATCTGCACGGCGCCGGAGATGGTCGAGCGGCTGAAGGCCTACGAGGCGCTCGGCGTCGACGACTTCATCATGAACATCAACATCGGCATGAGCCACGCCGAGAACCTCGAGACGCTGCACCACTTCGCCGAGGCGGTGATGCCGGCGTTTGCGAGCGGTGCCGGCGCCGCGCGCGCCGCCGGGGCCGCGACGTGACGGCATCGCGGGAGGCGTTCCTCGGCGCGATGCGGCGCGTGGCCCACAGCGTCGCCGTGGTGACGACCGACGGCCCGGCCGGGCGGCACGGGGCCACGGTCAGCTCCTTCTGCTCGGTGTCGGCCGACCCGCCGACCGTGCTCGTCTGCCTGCGCCGCGACTCGCGCATCGCGCGCACGGTGCGCGGCAACGGCGCGTTCTGCGTCAACGTCCTCAGCGACTCGGCCCGCGCGCTCGCCGAGCGCTTCGCCCGCCCGCCGCGGGCCGACGCGCCCGACCGCTTCGACGGCGTGCCGCTCGCCGCTGACGTGGCGGGCCAGCCGGTGCTCGCCGACGCCGTGTCGGCGCTGAGCTGCCGGCTTGCCGACGCCGTCGACTCCGGCAGCCACCTGGTCGTCTTCGGCATCGTGCTCGAGGCGTCCGCGGGCGAGGCCCCGCCGCTCACCTACCACGCCGGCCGCTACGGCTCGGTCGTCGCCCGAACCCCACCGTCCAGCCCAGGAGATCCGTCCAGTGCCGATCATTCGCGTTGAGATGTTCAAGGGCCGCACGCGCGAGCAGAAGCGCGAGCTGGCGCGGGAGCTGACCGAGGCGTTCGTGCGCGCGTGCGGCGGGAAGCCGGAGGCGGTCACGGTCGTGCTGAGC
This sequence comes from Pseudomonadota bacterium, assembly GCA_018241545.1. Taxonomy (GTDB): domain Bacteria; phylum Pseudomonadota; class Gammaproteobacteria; order Steroidobacterales; family Steroidobacteraceae; genus CAIKZZ01. Next base: position 9,005 of record JAFEDP010000061.1, on the reverse strand, counting down.
GACGTCGACAAGCAGGACTGGGCGGTCGCCGGGGCGCTGATGGCCGACAAGTACCCGGACTGATCGATGGCCGCCATCCAGTCCGCGTACTCCGTCGAGGGCAGCGGGCCGCCGCTGATCCTGATCCATGGCATCGGTGCCTCGCGCCACAGCTGGGACGGGCTCGTGCGCGCGCTGCGCGGCGAGTTCCGCTGCATCAGCTACGACCTGCGCGGCCACGGGCGCTCGCCGCTGCCGGCGCCGCCGTACTCGCTCGACGACCTCGTCGACGACCTCGAGGCGCTGCGCTGCGAGCTCGGCATCGAGCGCGCTCACTTCGCCGGACACTCGCTCGGCGGGATGATCGGGCCGGCCTACGCGCGCCGCCACCCCGGGCGCGTGCTCTCGCTCGGCCTGCTGAGCACCGCGGCGTTCCGCACCGCCGAGGACGCCGCGAAGGTGCGCGGCGTGGTCGCGGCGATGCGCGCCCGCGGCATCCCGCCGGTGCTCGAGACGCTGAAGGACCGCTGGTTCACGCCGGAGTTCGCGGCACGCCGCCCCGAGGTGATCGAGCGGCGGCTGCAGCAGGTGATCGAGACCGACCCCGAGGTCTTCCTCAGCGTATTCGACATCTACGCCGAGACCGAGATGGCGCCGTGGCTGGCCGAGGTGTCGGCGCCGGCGCTGGTGCTCACCGGCGAGCACGACGGCGGCTGCAACCCGCGCCTCAATCGCGCGATCGCCGACGCGCTGCCGCGCTCCGAGCTCGTGATCCTGCCGCAGCTGCGCCACGCGATCCTGCTCGAGGCGCCGGAGGTCGTCGCGCCGCCGGTGCTCGACTTCCTGCGCCGCCACTCGCGCTGACTAGCGCGGCGGACGCGAGGCCGGGCGCCGGGCGGACGGCACGAGGCCGACGGACTCCGTCGTGGGGTCGAACACGATCTCGGCCTCGCCGCTGTCGAGCTGGCGCAGCACCTGCGCCACCTTGTCCTCGAAGGCCACGTCACGCTCGCCGTAGTCCGTGCCCTCGCGCAGCACGAAGGCCTCGACGACGCCGCGCAGCGCCTCGCGCGACAGCGCCTGCGGCGGAACGACGACGGGTGCGGGCGGAGTGTCGGCGTCCTCGGGCATGGGGGCAGTCATCGGCGCGAGAGCGATTCGCGTTCGCAGTCTACCGCAGCGGCCCTGCCCCGGCGGCAATCCCCACTAGACAGCCGCGTCGCAGTTCCCCAACGTGCGCGCCGGTTCAGTTGCCGAGGACGCCCCGCCGATGGAACGCTCCGAGCCGCCGCTGGCGCTGCTGCGCAGCGCCGCCACCGTGCTGCCGCCCGCGATCCTCAACCGGCTCGCCGCGGCCGTGGTGCGCGGACTGGAACGCACGCGCCCGAAGCTGATCGCGAACTTCGCGCAGCTGCCCGCGGCGGTCGTCGTGGTCGCGCCCACCGACCTGCCCTACCGCTTCGCGCTCAGCGTCGGGCGCCGTCCGGTGGCGCTTCGGATCGTCGACGGCGACCCGGGTCCGGCCGACGCCGGTGTCAGCGGCGACGTCGCGACGCTGATCGATCTCGTCGAGGGACGCATCGACGGAGACTCGCTGTTCTTCCGACGCGACCTCGTGATCAGCGGCGACACCGCCGTGGTGGTGGGCCTGCGCAACGTGCTCGACCGCGAGGAGCTCAGCGTCGCCGGCGAACTCGGCGCCCTGTGCGGGCCGCTGCGACCACAGGCGCGGGCCGTCGCCCGGGCCCTCGACCGCGCCCTCGACGGGCTCGGCCGTCGCCTCGCGGCGATGCACCGCACGCTGCACCCGCCCGGTGACCGTCCACCGGACGTCGCGGCCGAGATCGACCGCTGCCGCGGCGAGATCGCCGCACTGACCGCGCGCCTCGCGGCGCTGGAGGCGCGCCAGAAGCGCCGCGACGAGCGCGACGCATGAGCCCGCGCTACCTCGAGCTGGTCTGTCCCGCCGGCACGCCGGCGGCGCTGCGCGCCGCGGTCGACGCCGGCGCCGACACGGTGTACTGCGGGTTCCGCGACTGCACCAACGCGCGCAACTATCCCGGGCTCAACTTCGACCCCGACGAGCTGCGCGAGGGGATCGGCTACGCGCACGAGCGCGGCCGCCACGTGCTGGTCGCCATCAACACGTTCCCGCGCGCCGGCGACCAGGGCCCGTGGCAGCGCGCCGTGGACGAGGCGGCGGCGGCGGGCGCAGACGCGGTGATCCTCGCCGACCTCGGCGTGCTCGACTACGCGACCCGGCGCCACCCGGGGCTCCGGCGCCACCTGTCGGTGCAGGCCTCCGCTGCGAACGCGCCGTCGATCGCCTTCTACCGCGAGCACTTCGGCATCCGGCGCGTGGTGCTTCCGCGCGTGCTGTCGATCGCCGAGGTGGCGGCGCTGGTCGAGGAGACCGGTGTCGAGACCGAGGTGTTCGCCTTCGGCAGCGTCGGGCCGATGTCCGAGGGGCGCTGCTTCCTGTCCTCTTACCTGACCGGGCTGTCGCCCACCAGCGAGGGCGCCTGCGCCCCGGCGAGCCACGTCGCCTATGTCGAGCGCAACGGCGAGGTGCTGTCGCGACTCGGCACGACGACGCTGAACCGATTCGCGCCCGGCGAGCCCGCCGCGTACCCGACACCGTGCAAGGGCCGCTACGTGACGCTCGGCCGCGCGTCCTACCTGTTCGAGGAGCCGGTGGGGCTCAACGCGCTCGGCTTCCTGCCCGAGCTCAAGGCGGCCGGCGTGACGGCCCTCAAGATCGAGGGGCGCCAGCGCAGCCGCGCCTACGTGAGCCAGGTCGTGGGCACGTTCCGTGCGGCGCTCGATGCGCTGGCGCGGGGCGAGCCGCCGCCGGCGGCGGCACTGACCGGCGAGACCGAGGGCGGCCGGGAGACGGCCGGCGCGTACCGCAGGGGCTGGCGATGAGCGCACGACCGCCGGTGCGGCTGACGCTCGGCCCGCTGCTCTACCACTGGCCGGCGCAGCGGCGGCGCGACTTCTACCTGCGGGTCGCCGACGAGGCGCCGGTCGACGTCGTGTACGTCGGCGAGGTGGTGTGCTCCAAGCGCGAGTCGGTCTTCGCGCCGTGGCGCGACTCCGTAATCGAGCGACTGCAGGCCGCCGGCAAGGAGGTGGTGCTGTCGACGCTCGCGCTCGTCACCACCGCGCGCGAAGTCGAGGCGATCGAGGAGGAGCTCGCGCGCGGGCTGCTGATCGAGGCCAACGACGTCGCCTGCCTCAAGGTACTGGCCGGACGGCCGCATGTCGTCGGCCCGTACATCAACGTGTTCAACGAGGGCGCCCGGGACTTCGTGCTGGCGCGGGGCGCCTTGCGCATCGTGCTGCCGGTGGAGATGCCGGCCCGCTCCATCGGCACCGTCGCCGCGGGCGGCGCGGCGGGCTTCGAGGTGCAGGTGTTCGGGCGCCAGCCGCTGTCGATTGCGATGCGCTGCTACCACGCGCGCGCCCACAACCGCACCAAGGACCACTGCCAGCTGGTGTGCGGCCTCGACCCGGACGGGATGACGGCGAGCACGGTCGACGGCGCCGACGTGCTGACCATCAACGGCACCCAGACGCTGACCCACGGCCACGGCGTGCTGCTGGGCGAGGCCGCGGCGCTGGTCGAGGCCGGGGTCACCCATCTGCGGTTGTCCCCGCAGGACCTCGACATGGTCGCGGTGGCGCGGCTGTACCGCGAGATGCTCGACGGACGGCGCGACCTGCCCTCGGCGATCGAGGCGCTGCGCGCGCTCACCGGGCCCGTGCCGTTCGTCAACGGCTTCGTGCACGGCCGCGAGGGCCTCGCGTGGGTACCGCCGGCCTGAGGCCCGCGGCGTGCGCCCTGCCCCCGGGCTCCGGCCCCGCGTAGAATGGCCTGCGCCGGGCCCGGACCGGGCCAGGGGGGCGCATGGCCGACGACGCAGTCGATCGCTGGAAGCACGACGGAGTGCGGGTGGTCCCGGGTGACGCGCTCGACCCCAACACGGCGCAGACGCCGGGCATGGACCGCAAGGCGGCGATCAACTTCGCGCGGGTCGGGGCACAGAAGCTGTGGGCCGGAACGGTCCACATCCATCCGGACGCCAAGACCGGCGCCCACCATCACGGCCCACTCGAGAGCGTGATCTACGTGGTGCGCGGCCGGGCGCGGATGCGCTGGGGGGAGCAGCTGCAGTTCACCGCCGAGGCCGGCCCCGGGGACTTCATCTACGTGCCGCCGTACGTGCCGCACCAGGAGATCAACGCGAGCCCCACCGAGACGCTGGAATGCGTGCTGGTGCGCAGCGACGGCGAGTCCATCGCGGTGAACCTCGACATCGAGCCGGTCGAGCGGCCGCAGACGGTGCGCTGGATCGATCCGGTGCACCGCTCCTAGCGACGCTCAGCGCGCCGCGCGGTTGCGGCGCACCCGGTTGAGCAGCAGCGGCACGAGGCCGGCGACGATGCCGCCGATCCCGATCAGGTTGGTCACGACGTCGAAGGTCGGGATGCTGTAGATCGCGACGAAGGCGAGGAACAACGCGCTCGCCACCGGCCAGATCACCAGCGTCACCAGCGTCGCCGGGCTGCGCAGCGCGGCGCCGCGCGTGTTCCAGGCGCAGGCAAAGCTCGCGAGCCCGTAGTAGAACGCCGCCTGGAAGCCGATGGCGTTCACCGAGTCCTTCATGATCTGGTTGACCGAGGGCAGCAGCGAGGAGGCGAGCAGCAGCACGACCCCGATGCCGGTGATCACGGCGCTCGCCACCCAGGGTGTCTGCCACGTCGCGTGCAGGCGTGCGTAGCGCGGGTGCAGGACGCCGTCGCGACCCTTGGCGAACATCGTGCGCGTGAACTGCAGCATCGACGTCTCGAGCGTGCCGATCGTGCTCAGCATCACCCCGACGACGGCGACGTAGCTCCACGGCCGCGGGAACAGCTTGTCGGCCACCGCCAGCACGACGTTGGTGCCGGCCTGTGCGATCTCCTCGTCCGACAGCACCAGCAGCGTCGCGATCGCGAAGCCGACGAACAGCAGCAGCACGATCACCATCGCCAGCACCGCGCCGGCGCCCGGCGTCTGCGCCGCGTCGCGGGTCTCCTCGTTGAGGTTGAGCGTCACGTCCCAGCCCCAGAAGAAGAACACCGCCGTCAGCGCGCCGGTCGCGAACAGCTGCGGCGTGAAGCCGGTGAGCGCGAGCCAGCCCGAGCCGAACGCGTGCGCGGGCGTCCGCCCCGGTGCGGCGATCGCCGCGACGATGACCGCGATCAGGATGCCGACCTCGATCGTGGTCAGCACGACCTGGGTGTAGCTCGCCGGCTTGATGCCCTTCACGACGACCGCGCTGACGGCGAGCAGCCAGCCGGCCGCGATCAGCGTGACGGTCGCCGGGTCGTCGGCCAGCCGGGGCGCGAACAGCATCAGCGTCGCGGTCGCCGCCGGCACCGTGCCGCTCACCATGAAGAGTGCCGACGCGACCAGCAGCGACCAGCCGGCGAGGAACCCCAGCACCGGGCCGAAGGCGCGATCCACCCAGGCGTAGGACGCGCCGGCATTCGGGTCGACGCGGTTGAGCTGCCGGAAGGCGAGCGTCACGCCGAACATGATGAGGCCGCAGTACAGCAGGCTCGCGGGCGACAGGATGCCCACCGCGGCGATCAGCGTGGCGGTCGTCGCCGCGGCGCTGAAGGCGGGCGCCGTGCCGGCCACGCCCATGACCACCGACTCGGCGAGGCCGAGCGAATCCCTGGCGAGTCCCGTCTTGGCCGTCACCGCGCCCCTCCCCGACCCCGTCGTCCGCGCCGCCGCGAGCGCGCGCCGGCCCCGCCAAAGTCTAGCAAAGGGGCCGCGGCCGCCTGCGGCTCAGCGCAGCAGCTCGATCTCGAGGAACGCGAACTCATAGTCGTTCGCGTTGATGACGTTGTGCTCGACCCCGGCGAGCCGGGTGTAGGGCTCGTGCGCGGTGAGCTCGGCCAGACGGGTCGCGCCGCCCGGCTCCTCGAGCCGCAGCCGGCCGTCGAGCAGCGGCACGACCACGTAGTCGTGCTCGTGCCGGTGCCAGCCGGTCTCCGCCCCCGGCGCGAAGCGGTACTCGTACACCCGCACGTGCGGCTGGTCGATCTTGAGCGTCGCGCGGGCGACCGGACGGCTGGTCATGGGATCCTCCCCGGAGCGTGCCAGCTTGCGGGCGGGCGCGCGGCCTTGCAAGCCGCCGGCGCCGCTTGGCGCCGCCGCTGCGGCAGGCGATGATCCGCCGGGCGGCGGGAGGACAGATGGTGCAACCGCGACCGGCGCGCGTGCTGATGGCGCTGCCCGCCCGCGACTTCGATCCGAGCGAGGCCGCGGTCACCTGGCAGCTGCTGACCACGGCGGGCCACGACGTGCGCTTCGCGACGCCGGACGGCGCGCCGGCGCAGGCCGATCCGCGCATGCTGAGCGGTGTCGGGCTCGACCTGTGGGGTGCCATGCCGCTGTTGCGGCGGCTGCCGCTGCTCGGCCTCGCGCTGCGCGCGAACCGCACCGCGCGCCGCGCCCACGCGGCCATGACCCGGGCGCCGGCCTACCGCGCGCCGCTGCGCTACGAGGCGCTGCGGGTCGGCGACTTCGACGGCCTGGTGCTGCCGGGCGGCCACTGGGCGCGCGGCATGCGCGCCTACCTCGAGGACCCTGTGCTGCAGCGCTTCGTCGCCGACTGGTTCGATGCCGAACGCCCGGTCGGCGCCGTGTGCCATGGCGTGGTGCTGGCCGCGCGCAGCCGGTCGCGGGCGACCGGCCGGTCGGTCCTGTACGGCCGGCGCACGACCGCGCTCACCTGGGCGCTGGAACGCCGCGCGTACCGGACGATGCGATGGCTCGGGCGCGTGTGGGACCCGGCCTACTACCGCACGTACCTCGAGGCGCCGGGTGAGCCGGAGGGCTACCGCGGCGTCGAGGCCGAGGTGACGCGCGCACTGGCCGCACCGGCGGACTTCCTCGACGTGCCGGCGGATGCCCCGCACCGCCTGCACAAGACCAGCGGCCTGTTCCGCGACAGCGACGAGGATGCGCGTCCCGCGTGGGTGGTGCGCGACCGCCGTTACGTATCGGCGCGCTGGCCGGGCGACGTCCACACCTTCGCGAGGGAATTCCGCAAGGTCCTCGAGCAGTGGCTCGAGCGCCCCGAAGCCCCGGCGGACTAGCGCATCCGGGAGCGCAGGCGGATCTCGGGGCCCGCGACCATGAACCGGCCCCAGCCGCGGTGGTGCAGGGTCCGCGGCGCCCGCACGGCGCGATCCACCCACGCGCGCACGACCTCGACCACGAAGAAGTTGTAGCGGCGCACGCCGCGCACGTCGGTGACGCGGCACTCGAGGCTCGCGTAGCACTGCTCGATCAGCGGGGCACCGACCTGACGGGCGCCGACCGGCGTCAGCCCGGCCGCGCTGAACTTGTCGCCGTCGCGGCCGGAACGGTTGCCGCAGACCACGACCGCCCGCGCCTGCGCCCGCGTCGGGATGTTGATCACGCACTCGCGCGACTTCATCAGCAGGCCGAAGGAGAAGCTGTCCTCGCTGAGCACGAAGCCGACCGTCGGCGGCTCGAACTCCATCATCAGGTGCCACGAGAGCGTCATCACGTTGCGGCGCGCGCCCGCCGCGGTCGTGACCAGCACCACCGGTCCCGGCTCCAGCAGCTGGTAGACGCGCCCGAGGGCGCAGGCAGTCCTGGCCATCATCCCTCTCCCGGCCCCCGCCACCCGGGGTCGCGCACCATTACGCGCGCCTGCCGGCGGCGCGTCGATCGGCAGCGGCCGTAATGGATGCGCCGGCCGGCGCGCGCTATCGTGCGCCGGCTGTCCACCCGGTGGAGGCCACCGTGCAGATGCGACCGCTCGGCCGATCGGGACTCGTGACCGCGCCGCTCGTGCTGGGCGGCAACGTGTTCGGCTGGACGGCCGACGAGCCGACCTCGTTCGCGCTGCTGGACCGCTTCGTCGCCGCCGGCGGCAACCTGGTCGACACGGCCGACGTCTACTCCCGCTGGGCGCCGGGCCACGTGGGCGGCGAGTCGGAGGCGATCCTCGGGCGCTGGCTGGCGGCGCGCGGTGCGCGCGCGCGCGTGCTGATCGCGACCAAGGGCGGCTGGGAGATGGGCCCGGGCGAGCAGGGCCTGTCGCGCCAGTACCTGCTGCGGGCGGTCGAGCGGTCCTTGATCCGCCTCGGAACCGACACCATCGACCTCTACCAGACCCACCGCGACGACCCCGAGGTCGCGCAGGACGAGACGCTGGAGGCACTCGCGCTGCTCGTGCGGCAGGGCAAGGTGCGGGCGATCGGCGCGTCAAACTACTCGGCGCCGCGCCTCGAGAGCGCGCTGCGCACGAGCGCGGCGCTCGGCCTGCCACGCTTCGAGACGCTGCAGCCGGAGTACAACCTCTACGCGCGGGCCGGCTTCGAGCAGGACCTCGCCACGGTCTGCGCCCGCGACGGGCTGGGCGTGCTGCCGTACTTCGGCCTGGCGGCGGGGTTCCTGACCGGCAAGTACCGCGGCGAAACGGACCTCGCGCAGAGTCCGCGTGGGGCGCGCGTGCGGGAGATGCTGACTGCGCGCGGCCTGCGCATCCTCGCGGCGCTCGACTCGGTCGCGGCCGAGCTGCGGGCGACGCCGGCGCAGGTCGCGCTCGCCTGGCTGATGCGGCGCGTGACCGCGCCGATCGCAAGCGCGACCAGCGTCGCGCAGCTCGACGAGCTCCTCGGTGCGACGCGCCTCGCGCTCAGCGACGAGGCGGACGCACGCCTCGTGGCCGCGAGCGCTGCCTGAGGGTCCGCGCCGCGCCGGCTCAGAACGCGCCCGGGAATGCGCCGCCGTCGAGCAGCAGGCTCTGCCCGGTGATGTAGCCGGCGTGGCTGCTGCACAGGAACGCGCACGCCTGCCCGAACTCCTCGGACGTCCCGAAGCGCTTCGCCGGGATCTCGTCGCGCGCCTGGGCCGCGATCGCCTCGACGGGAACGCCGCCGCGCGCGGCCGCCCGTGCGAAGCCCTGCTGCAGCCGCCGCGTGTCGAACGA
>JAFEDP010000619.1 GCA_018241545.1 Pseudomonadota bacterium | reverse complement strand
CCGGCGCGGCCCTGATCGTCGCCGCGCTGTTCCTCAAGGCCGCGATCGTGCCGCTGCACGCCTGGGCACCCGATGCCTACGAGGCCGCGACCGTACCGGTGACCGCGTACATGGCGACGGTCGTCAAGGCGGCGGTGCTGCTGACGGCGCTGCGGATCATCGCCGGGGCGCCGGTCGCGACGCTGGTCGCGCTGCTGCCGCTGCTGTCGATGGTGTGGGGCAACCTCGCCGCCATGCGCCAGGGCAGCTTCCGGCGCATGATCGCCTACTCCTCCATCGCGCACGCGGGGTACCTGTACTTCGCGTTCCTCGGCGCGGGGCCGACGCGCTATCAGGCGGTCCTGTTCTACCTCGCGGCCTACGGCGTCATGACCCTGCTGGCCTTCGCGGCGCTCCCGCTCGGCGCGGACGATGCGCGCGCCGACCGGCTCGACGCGCTCAAGGGCCTGTACGCGCGCCGCCCGGTGGCGGCGATCGCGATCGCGGCCGCGATGCTGTCGCTGGCGGGGCTGCCGCCGCTGCCGGGCTTCGTCGCCAAGTTCCTCGTGTTCCGCAATGCGCTCGCAGCGGGCCACACGGCGTGGGCCGTCGCCGGCCTGGTCGCGAGCTACCTCGGCCTCTATTTCTACCTGCGCGTGATCCAGTACATGTTCATGCAGGACGCGGCCGAGGACGCGGGCGCCCGGTCGCGGGCGCGGACACTCGCTTGGGCGGCGGGCGTGCTCTGCGCCGTGCCGGCCGTCCTGATCGCCGTGTTCCCGGGCTGGCTGCTCGACCGGCTGTAGGCCGGCTCAGGCGCCGGCCTTCTTGGCGACCGGCCAGAAGCTGTCCAGCACCTTGATCCGCTCCGCCTGCAGGCGGCTCGAGACGAGGCCCAGCAGCCGGTGCATCAGGTCCACGCCGAAACGCGGCTCGCGGTGGCAGGCGGCGAGCACCTCGGCACCCTGGAGCACGAGCGCCGTCACCGGCTCGAGCGCGCGCGCCTGGAAGTGCTTGCCCCGGCCGAGCAGCACCGCCGACCAGCCGAAGGCGGTGCCGGGGTCCAGGGTCTCGATCCGCAGCGTCTGCCCCTGCGCAACGATCTCGAGCGCGACGCGCCCTGCGATCAGCAGGAAGAACTCGTGCCGCTCGTCGCCCTCGGCGAACAGGATCGCCTGCGCCGGGTACTGCTCGTGACGGGCGAGCGGCGCGAGCACGGCGCAGTGCTCCGGCGACATCCCCTTCAGGAACGGGTGTCGCTGCAATTCGCCGAGCAGGTCGGTCATGGGGGGCTCCCAGGTCGATGGCAGGCCCCGATCTATACGCGTCGGAGCCGGATGCGCGTATCCGTCATTCCACCTACGCGGGACGCCGTCGCTGGACCGTCGACCGCGCTGCAGCACACACTGCGCGCCTGAGCCCTTGCCGGAGCCGCCATGCGCATGACGATCCCACGAGCCGGGTGGCCGTCGCTCAGCGCCGGCGCGGGCGGCGTGCCGGGATGACCGTCCCCGACGCTCGCGGCTACCGCGGCTATGCCGATCTCGCGGCCGCGCAGGTCCGCGGCCGCGACTACGAGATCGAGGTCCGCCGGCGTCCGGGCTCGCCGGTCGCCGTGATCGCACCGCACGGCGGTCGCATCGAGGACGGCACGTCCGAGATCGCGCGCGCCATCGCCGCAGATGACTTCAACCTGTACCTGCTCGAGGGCCTGCGCCCGTCGCTGAACTACCGCGCGCTGCACCTGACGAGCCACCACTTCGACGAGCCCGAGTGCCTCGCGCTCATC
>JAFEDP010000618.1 GCA_018241545.1 Pseudomonadota bacterium | reverse complement strand
AATGCCGTGACCGTGACCCAGTCGGGCGGCGACGGCGGCCTGGCGAGCCTGACCTACAGCCCCTCCGGGACCGGCACGCAGCTGACGCAGCTGCAGGCCGCCCAGGACGCGGTCATCAAGGTCAACGGCTATACCTACAACAGCGCGAGCAACGTCGTGACCGGCGCGCTGACCGGCGTCACGCTGAACCTGGTCGGCACCACGGCCAGCGGCGTCACGACCTCGCTGACGGTCGCGACCGACAAGTCGTCGGCGCAGTCCGCGGTGCAGACCTTCGTGTCGAGCTACAACACGCTGGCGAACGCGCTGTCGCAGCTGTCGAGCTACGACGCGACGTCCGGCACCGCCGGGCCGCTGCTCGGCGACTCGGTGCTGAACACGTTCGAGAACCAGGTCAACAGCATCGTCGATGCCTCGGTCGGTTCGCTGAAGGGCGGGCCATTCAGCACGCTCGCCGAAATCGGCATCGTCGCCAACACCGACGGCTCGCTGAGCGCGGACTCCAACAAGCTCAACACGGCGTTCACGAACAATTACGCGACGATCACCCAGCTCTTCGCGGGCAGCGACGGCGTCGCGGTCAAGCTCAACAACCTGTTGAACGAATACACCGACCCGACCACCGGCGTGTTCGCGCAACAGACGAAGAGCCTGCAGGGCACGCTCGCCGACATCGCCAGCCAGCAGACGGCGCTCAACCAGCGGATGCAGACCCTGCAGACGACGCTGCTCGCGCAGTACAACGCGATGGACGCACTGGTCGCGCAACTCAAGAGCACCGGCAGTGCGCTTCAGGCGCAGCTTGGTTCGATCTACTATCCGGGCAAGGCCTCGACGGCCGTGCCCTGAACCAGTCCACGAACGGAGTCGACGCACCATGAATCCCGGCGCCCAGTACGCGCTCAAGAGCTACCAGACCGTCGGCGCTGCCGCCCAGGTGGCGGCCGCCGACCCGTACCGCCTCGTGCAGCTGATGCTCGCCAACGTGCTGACCCGGCTGGCGGCGGCCCGCGGCAATCTCGAGCGCGGCGAGATCGCGGCGAAGGCTGAACAGATCTCGAAGACCGTCGCCGTGCTGAATGCGCTCGACTCGAGCCTCAATCACGAGAAGGGCGGCGAGATCGCCGCCAACCTGCACGGCCTGTACGAGTACTCGGTCGGCCGTCTAGCAGAGGCCAACCTCAACAACGACGCCGCCGGCCTCGACGAGGTCATCGGCATCGTCCGCAACATCAAGGACGGCTGGGACGGCATCGCCGACTCGGCCGGGTCAGTCCGGGGCGGCCGGTGAGCGCGGTGCCCGCGGCAATTGCGGACGGGCGGCGCGCGGACTTCGCGCGCCTGCTCGAGCTCACGACCGGGCTCAAGCGCTCGCTGGAAAACGGCGAGTGGGGCCGGGCGGCGGAGCTCGAGCTCGAGCGGCGCCAGGTCGTGGAGCGGGTCTTCGACGAGGCGCCGGCCGCCGAGGAGCTGCCGGCGCTGACCGCGACGCTGCGCGAGGTCGTGCGCATCAACGACGAGCTGATCGGGCTCGCCGAGCACCGCCGCCGCACGCTGGCGCGCGAACTGGACCTGCTCACGGTCGGTCGCGAGGCCAGTCGAGCCTATGGTCATGCCAGCCTCGCGGCGGGTGGCCGACGGCCGTGACCGGCCGGTTCGAAGCGCTCGGCTACAGCGACGCCATCCCGCTCGGCTTCGAGCGGCTCGAGCGCCTGCCGGAGGGCCCGGCGCTCGCCGGGCTGCTGCTCGAGGACCAGCAGGTGCTGATCG
>JAFEDP010000617.1 GCA_018241545.1 Pseudomonadota bacterium | reverse complement strand
GGTCGACCTCGCCGCGGCGCCGGAACAGCGCGCCGAGCGCGAACTGGGTCTCGACCGTGTCCTGGTCGACCGCGACCGCGCGCAGGAACGCCTCGACGGCGCGGTCCGGCTGCTCGTTGACCAGGTAGTTGAGGCCGGCCAGGTAGTCGCGCGACGGGCCGCGCGGCGCGCTCTCCTCGGTCAGCCGCCAGCGGCGCGTCGCGTACCAGCCGACGATGGCGCCGCCGGCGATCAGCGCCGCCTCGATCCAGCTAACGCGCATGGGCCGGCGCCACCGCGCGCAGCGAGCGCACCTCGCCCTCGGCGAGCCGCAGCGCCCGCGCGAGCTCGCGCCGCTCGCGCGCCAGCCGTCGCACCCAGGCGAAGGCGGTCGCGAGGCCGGCGAGCCAGCCGAGCAGGAACGCGGCGACGAGCGCCTGGCCGAGCGTCGCCGGCACGACGCCGAAGTACAGGTCGACGTCGGCGCCGGCGCCGTTCTGGCGCACGAAGCCGGCCGCGACCAGCGCGGTCAGTACCAGCAGGAAGGCGAGCGCGAGGCGGCGGAGCATGGCGCACCCCCGGGGGAAACCGCGCGCAATCTAGCACGCGGTCGGCGGCCCGCGGGGCCGCTACTCGCGGATCGGGAAGTGCTGCCCGTCGTTGACCCGCTCGCGCAGGTCCTTGCCGGGCTTGAAGTGCGGCACGTGCTTGCCGGAGAGCGCCACCGCCTCGCCGGTCTTGGGGTTGCGCCCCTGGCGCGGCGGGCGGAAGTGCAGCGCGAAGCTGCCGAAACCGCGGATCTCGATGCGCTCGCCGGTCGCGAGCGCGTCGCTCATGATCTCGAGGATCTGCTTGACCGCGAGCTCCACGTCCTTCGCCGGCAGGTGCTTCTGCTTCGCGGTGATGATCTCGATCAGTTCGGACTTGGTCATGCGGTCGTCCGTGCTCGGGTTCGGCCCCAGGGATCGGGGCGGCGGGCCCGTGCCCGCCGCCCCGCGCATCGGCTAGTTGTCGCGCTCCGACATCTGCTCCTTCAGGAGGTCGCCGAGGCTCGTCCCCGTGGGCGCGTCGGTGCGATACGCCTGCATCGCCTCCTGCTCCTCGTGGATGTCCTTGGCCTTGATCGAGAGCGCGATCGCGCGCGACTTGCGGTCGACGCCGGTGAACTTCGCCTCGACCTCGTCGCCGACCTTGAGCACCGTGCGCGCGTCCTCGACGCGGTCACGCGCGAGCTCGGAGGCCCTGAGGTAGCCCTCGATGCCGCCGGCCAGGTCGATGATCGCGCCGCGGGCGTCGACCTCGCGGACCGTGCCCTTGACGATGCTGCCCTTCGGGTGCTGCGCGATGAACGCCGAGAACGGGTCCTTCGCCAGCTGCTTGACGCCGAGCGAGATGCGCTCGCGCTCCGGGTCGATCGACAGCACCACTGCCTCGACCGTCTGGCCCTTCTGGTAGTTGCGCACGGCTTCCTCGCCGGGCACGTCCCAGGAGATGTCCGACAGGTGCACGAGACCGTCGATGCCGCCGGAGAGCCCGATGAAGATGCCGAAGTCGGTGATCGACTTGATCTGCCCCGAGACGCGGTCGTCGCGGTTGTAGTTCTCGGCGAACTCCTTCCACGGGTTCGGCTTGCACTGCTTGAGGCCGAGGCTGATGCGGCGGCGCTCCTCGTCGATGTCGAGCACCATGACCTCGACCTCGAGGCCGACGTGCACCACCTTGGCGGGGTTCACGTTCTTGTTGGTCCAGTCCATCTCGGAGACGTGCACCAGGCCCTCGACGCCCTCCTCGATCTC
>JAFEDP010000616.1 GCA_018241545.1 Pseudomonadota bacterium | reverse complement strand
CGGGCGCCAAGGCGTTCGTCGAGGTCGGCAGCGAGGTCAAGGTCGGCCAGACGCTGTGCATCATCGAGGCCATGAAGATGATGAACCAGATCGAGTCCGACAAGGCCGGCAAGGTCGTGTCGATCCTCGTCAAGAACGGCGACCCGGTCGAGTTCGGCCAGCCGCTCTTCATCATCGAATAGCGCCCCCATGCTCGACAAAGTTCTGATCGCCAACCGCGGCGAGATCGCGCTCAGGATCCTGCGCGCCTGTCGCGAGCTCGGCATCAAGACCGTCGCGGTGCACTCGACCGCCGACAACACGTTGAAGCACGTGCTGCTCGCCGACGAGACCGTCTGCATCGGCCCGCCGGCCTCCAAGGACAGCTACCTCAACATGCCGGCGATCATCGCCGCCGCCGAGGTCACCGACGCGGTCGCGATCCATCCGGGCTACGGCTTCCTGTCCGAGAACGCGGACTTCGCCGAACGGGTCGAGAAGTCGGGCTTCGTGTTCGTGGGGCCGAAGGCCGAGACCATCCGCCTGATGGGCGACAAGGTCTCGGCGATCCGCACCATGAAGGCGGCCGGGGTGCCCTGCGTGCCCGGCTCGGGCGAGCCGCTCGGCGACGATCCGGAGCAGACCCGCAAGATCGGCAAGAGCATCGGCTACCCGGTCATCATCAAGGCCTCCGGCGGCGGCGGCGGGCGCGGCATGCGCGTGGTGCACTCCGAGGCGGCGCTGATCAACGCCGTCAACGTCACCAAGGCCGAGGCCCTGGCGGCGTTCGGCAACGACCAGGTCTACATGGAGAAGTTCCTGGAGCGGCCGCGCCACATCGAGTTCCAGGTGGTGGCCGACAGCCAGGGCAACGTCGTCGTGCTCGGCGAGCGCGACTGCTCGCTGCAGCGGCGCCACCAGAAGATCGTCGAGGAGGCGCCCGCCCCGGGCATCACGCCCAAGCAGCGCGCGACGATGATCGAGAGCATCCGCGCGGCGCTGTCGCGCGTCGGCTACCGCGGCGCCGGCACGCTCGAGTTCCTGTACGAGGACGGGCGCTTCTACTTCATCGAGATGAACACGCGCATCCAGGTCGAGCACCCGGTCACCGAGATGATCACCGGGATCGACCTCGTGAAGCTGCAGCTGCGCATCGCGAGCGGCGAGCCGCTGCCCTTCGGGCAGGAGGACATCGAGATCCGCGGCCACGCGATCGAGTGCCGCATCAATGCCGAGGACCCCAAGGGCTTCGTGCCGAGCCCGGGCCCGGTGCGCCTGTGGCACGCGCCGGGCGGGCCCGGGGTGCGCGTCGACAGCCACCTGTACAGCGGCTATCACGTGCCGCCCTACTACGACTCGCTGATCGCCAAGGTGATCGCGCACGGCGAGGACCGGGCCACCGCGATCGCGCGCATGCGCAATGCGCTGACCGAGATGGTCGTCGAGGGCATCAAGACCAACGCGCCGCTGCACCAGGAGATCTTCGGCCACGCGGCGTTCCAGCAGGGCGGCCTCGACATCCATTACCTCGAGCGCCGCCTCGGCCTCAAGTGAGCCGGGGCCCGGGCGCCCCGGCCGCGACCGCGTGCCGTTCCTGCAAGCGCACCTGACGCTCGGCGAGCTCGACGCGGAGGCGGCCGAGGCTGCCTGCTTCGCGGCGGGGGCCCTCTCGGTCTCGCTCGCCGACGCCGGCGACGCGCCGATCCTCGAGCCCGGCCCGGGCACGACGCCGCTGTGGCCGCGGGTCGCGCTCGCGGCGCTGTTCGAGGCCGGCGCGGACCCGGGCGGGATCGCCGCGGCG
>JAFEDP010000615.1 GCA_018241545.1 Pseudomonadota bacterium | reverse complement strand
GGTCGCCGACCACCACCTCGGCGGGCTCGGCACGCGCGCGGTCAACGGCGCGGTGATCGCCGGGCTCTTTGACGTGGCGCTCGGCCTCGCCGGCACGCTGCAGTTCGCGGGGCAGCGCGCCGGCACGATCGAGCTCTCGATCAAGCTGATGCGGCCGGCGTTCGAGGCGCCGCTCGAGGTGCTGGCGGTCGCCCTGAAGCGCACGCCGCACCTCGCCTTCACGGAGGCCGAGCTCTACGCCGACGAGCGGCTGTGTGCGGTGGCGAGCGGCATCGTGGCCGTGGCGTCGAGCCAGCCGGAGGGCGGGAGCGTCTGGTAGCGGACGCGGGAGCCGCGTCAAGGATCCGTCATGCGCGCGCGGCACACTGGCCGCGGGTGGCGCGATCCCCTCCCGTCGCCACCGTCTCGAGCCCGCGCCGCCCCCCGGCGCGGGACGCCGGGCCGCCTTGCGGCCCGTCTTTTTAGTGGGGCGCGCTGCCGCCGGTCGGTGGCGAGGCGGCGGGCGCGGACGCGGGCGCGGGCGCGGGCGACGCCGGGGCGGGAGCCGCGGTCGTCGCGGTCGGCTCGCGCGCGCCGATCATCTCCTGGAACTGCTTCTCGTCGACCAGCAGCCCCGACTGGCCGTCCCAGGTCGCGCCTTCGGGCAGCGCGTTGCGCACGCGCCGCGCCCCGGCGAGCGTCGCGGCGAGCGCATCGCCGTCGCGCTTCATGATCGACACCGGCACGCCGCGCGGCGGGTCGACGAGCGCCCGCGCCCGGGCCCAGTCGATGTCGGCATCGTGGGCCTTGATGCGCTTCCACAGCGGCGAGGATCCGGCCTTCTTGCGCATCGACTCCGGGCCGTGACGCCAGCTCGGCTTGTCGTCCTCGAGCGCGCCGTAGGCCTGCGCGTACAGCGTGTCGCCCGACCAGCCGAGCAGGTACGGCTGATTGACGACGCGCACCGGCGTGCCGATCGGCACGGTGTCGTACAGGATCGCGATGTCTTCCGGGTAGAGCCGGACGCAGCCATGGCTCGAGCGCATGCCGACGCCATACGGCTTGTTGGTGCCGTGGATCAGGTAGCTCGGCCAGCCGAGCCGGAACATGTAGGCGCCGAGCGGGTTGTCGGGCCCGGCCGGGACCTTCGGCGGCAGCACGTCGCCGTTCTCGAGGTGCTCCTTGCGCACCGACACCGGCGGCACCCAGATCGGGTCCTTGACGCGCGCGACGATATGGGTCGTGCCCTCGGGCGTCTGCCAGCCGACCTTGCCGATCCCGATCGGGTGGGTGATGACGACCTGCGGCTCGCCCTTGGCGTGCGGCGGGAAGTAATAGAGGCGCATCGCGGCGACGTTGATGACGAGGCCCTCGCGCGGCGCATCCGGCAGCACGAAGCGCGTCGGCACGATCACCTCGCGGCCCTCACCCGGCAGCCACGGATCGACGCCCGGGTTGGCGCGCACCATCTCCTCGTAGCCGACGTTGAAGCGCCGCGCGATGTCCGGCAGCGTGTCGTCCTTGCCTGCGATGGTCGACTGCAGCGTGCCGACCACGTCGTCGTGCGCCGGATCGATCGTGAAGCGGTGCGTCGCCGTGGCGCGCGCGAGCGGCGGGGGCGTCGGCGCCACGGGCTCCGGCGCGGCGGGCGGCGGCGCCGGCGTGCGAAACAGCGAGCAGCCCGCGAGCGCCGCGAGCGCCAGCACCGGCGCGAGGCGTCGCGCGCCGCTACAGCAGGACCGGACGGTCCGCGATCTCATTGCCCTGTCCTCCGCTCGCCGGGAAATGGCGCACCAGCAACT
>JAFEDP010000614.1 GCA_018241545.1 Pseudomonadota bacterium | reverse complement strand
CAGCAGCACGCCCGCGCGACGCCGGTCGAGCACGCGCAGGATCTCCGGGGCGCTCATTAGCCGCCCGCCCGCGGCCGCATCAGGCCGGGCTCCGCAGCATGTCGGGCGTCACCAGCACGACGCCGCGGGCCGTGACCTCGAAGCGGCGCGCGTCGGCGGCGAGGTCCACCCCGATCTGGGTCCCGTCCGGCACCTCGCAGCCCTCGTCGAGGATCGCCCGCTGCACCACGCAGTCGCGGCCGACCGAGACGCGCGGCAGCACGACCGAGGCCTGCACCACCGAGCGCTCCTCGACGCGCACGTCCGAGAACAGCAGCGACTCGCGCACCAGCGCCCCGGAGATGATGCAGCCGCCGGCGACCATCGAGTTGATCGCCATGCCGCGCCGGCCCTCCTCGTCGAGGATGAACTTGGCCGGCGGGCGCTGCAGCTGGTAGGTCCAGATCGGCCACTCCTCGTCGTAGATGTTGAGCTCCGGGCGCACGTACACGAGCTCCATGTTGGCCTCGTAGTACGCATCCAGCGTGCCGACGTCGCGCCAGTAGGCCTGCGCGCGCGTGCGCACGTCCTGGAACGCGTAGGCGAACACCTGCAGCTCGTCGATGGCGCCGGGGATGATGTTGCGGCCGAAGTCGTGGTGCGAGTCCTCGAGCGCGGCGTCCTCGGTCAGCAGCCGCTCCAGCAGGTCGGCATTGAAGATGTAGATGCCCATCGACGCGAGCGCGGTGCCCGGCCGGCCGGGGATCGGCTCCGGCTCGGCCGGCTTCTCGGTGAAGCGCACCACGCGGTTGAACTCGGTGACCGACAGCACCCCGAACTCGCGCGCCCGCTCGCGCGGCACCTCGACGACGCCGACCGTGATGTCGGCGTGCTTCTCGACGTGGTAGGCGATCATCGGACCGTAGTCCATCGTGTAGATGTGGTCGCCGGCCAGCACCAGCACGTGCTTGGGACGGTGCGCGCGGATGTAGTCGAGGTTCTGGTACACGGCGTCCGCGGTGCCGCGGTACCAGTACGGCCCGGTCTGCTGCTGCGCCGGCACCACGTCGACGAACTCGCCGAACTCGCCGCGCAGGTAGCCCCAGCCGCGCTGCACGTGATCGATCAGCGACTGGGCCTTGTACTGCGTCAGCACGGCGATCTGGCGGATGCCGGAGTTGACGCAGTTGGAGAGCACGAAGTCGATGATGCGGAACTTCCCGCCGAACGGCGCGGCCGGCTTGGCGCGGTTGCTGGTCAGCTGCTTGAGGCGCTCGCCGCGGCCGCCCGCCATGATGATCGCGAGCGTCCCGCTGGTGAGCCGGCTGACGTAGCGGCCGGAGCCGCTGGTGTTGATGGTCGGGCTCATGGCCTGTCCCGCGGGGATTGCCGGCTATGTTACCGCGCGACCGCCGAGCCGCAACCGTCGGCCGGCGCGGCCGCCGCGGCGCCGAGATCGGCGAGCGCGTAGCGCGAGACGCTGCCGCCGTGGTAGTCGGTCAGCCACAGCGCATCGGCGGTCAGCGCCAGCGAGTCGCCGCCGGGCCCGACCCAGCGGCGGCGCACCTGGTCGGTCGCCAGGTCGGTCGCCGTGATCGGCACGCCCATCATCGTGGTCCAGACGCTGCCCGCGCCCACCGCAACGTCGCCGCCCGGACCGGGCGTGCCGAGGGCGATCGTCGCCAGCGGCCGCCGACTCGCGAGGTCGATGCGCGTCAGCGTGCCGTCCCCCTGGTTCAGCGTGTACAGCGAGCCCCCGCCGGCCGCCAGGAAGCGCGGCCGCGGCCCGGTGGCGAGGTGGCCG
>JAFEDP010000613.1 GCA_018241545.1 Pseudomonadota bacterium | reverse complement strand
GCATGCCGCTGCCGTACATGATGCCCGGCACGATCAGGAAGCCGCCGCCGATGCCGAAGAAGCCGGCGATCGCGCCCGCCAGCAGGCCGACGCCGACCAGCCGCGCGGCGATGCCCGGGTTGAGGCGCACGGCGGGGTCGCCGCCCGCCGCCTGAGGCCGCAACATCGCGACACCGACCGCGACCATCACGATCGCGAACAGGAACAGCAGGCGGCCGCCGTCGAAGGCCTTGCCGAGCGTCGAGCCGGCGGCCGCGCCCACCACCCCCGCGGCGCCGAACACCATGGCGCAGGGCCACTTGACGTTGCCACGGCGCCAGTGACCGGCGAGGTTCACGAGCGCATTGAGGCCCACCGCAACCGAGCTGGTGCCGATCGCCACGTGCGGATCGGCCACCCCGACGGCGTACAGTAGCAGCGGCACCGCGAGGATCGAGCCGCCTCCGCCGATCAGGCCCAACGCGAACCCGACCAGGGAGCCGCTCATCACCGTGACCAAGGCGCTCATCGACTCCCGTCCTCCCGCGACCCGGCGCGGACGTCGCTCATCAGGCAGGGATGGTCCGGAATCATACTGATCGATGTCCCGCCCTGCGCGGGGACTGTCTCCGACGCATCGAGCCGCGGCGCAGCCGTTCCCGCGGGCGCGCGGCCACACTCGCCGACTGCCGGCGCGTCATCGGTCCGGCGTCCCGGCCACGGGCACGGGTCCCGCGCCGCGCTTCGGACCACGCGATACTTACCCGCTCCTGAGCCCACCGCGTGCGCAGCTCCCTCGTGCGCCACGGAACTTCGTCCGGTATGCGCAGTCCCCTGCAGTGAGGGCTCCGACCGATCAAACTCTTGAAAGGCTGCCACACGTGATCCACGACACCCGCGCTTCCACTTCCGGCCGGCTGCGGCCCGCCAGGCGCATCGCGCGCCGGATGGCGACGCACTTGGCCAATGCGATCCTCGCGGCCCGGCGTTCGCACCGAGCGACCGGGCGTCTCGCCGCGGCGGTACTGTTGCTCGTCGGCCTGCCGCTGACCGCCGCCGCTGCGGCGCCCGTCAGCTACGCCGCGCTCGTGAGCCGTGCCGCACCCAGCGTCGTCACTGTGCTGGTGACGGAGCGCGGCGAGGACGCCGGACAGCGCGCCGCCGAACGCGCCCGCGCGGATGCCGCCGGCGGCGACCTGAGCGCGATCCTGAGTCGTCTCGCGGCCGGCGGCGCAAATCCCGGCGGCGCGGGTCCGGTCGCGGGCGGGCTCGGGTCCGGGTTCGTGATCCGCTCGGATGGACTCATCGTGACCAATCGCCACGTCGTCGCCGGCGCGCGGTCCATCCGCGTCCGGCTGCCGGGCGGGCGGGAGGTCCCCGCGCGCCTCGTGGGCGTCGATGCGACGACCGACCTGGCGCTGCTGTCGGTCTCGGCAGGCACGCTGCCGGCCCTGACCGTGGCGCCCTCCTCGCGCATCGCGATCGGCGATCCGGTGGTCGCGATCGGGAACCCGTTCGGCCTCGGGCAGACGGTCACCGCGGGCATCCTGTCGGCGCGCGGACGCGTGCTGGAGGATGACCCGTACATCGACTTCCTGCAGACCGACGCGCCGATCAACTTCGGCAACTCCGGCGGCCCGCTGCTGGCGCTGGACGGAACCGTGATCGGCGTCACCTCGGCGATCGTCTCGCCGAGCGGCGGATCGGTCGGGCTGGGGTTCGCGATACCGAGCGAGACCGTGACCGCGGTCGTGAACGAGCTCGAGGCCAAGGGCGTGGTGTCGCGCGGCTTCCTCGGGGTGTCC
>JAFEDP010000612.1 GCA_018241545.1 Pseudomonadota bacterium | reverse complement strand
GGCGCGGCCGTTCCTGGTGCTGCTGACCCTGCCCGCCACCGCGATGGGCTTCGCGCTCTCGGTGCAGATCTCGGCGCTCAGCTGGATCCTCTCGACCCGCTATGGCCTCAGGCTCGATGAGATCGGGCTCGTGTGGGCGGCGGGGCCGCTCGCGGGCATCGTCGGGCAGCTGCTGGTCGGCATCGTCAGCGACCGGGTCTGGCTGTGGCGCGGGCGACGCCGGCCGTTCATCGTCATCGGCGGGCTGACCGCGGCGCTCATGCTGCTCGCGCTGCCGCGCATCGGCCTGATCGCCCGCGCGCTCGGCCTCGAGTCGGTCCTCGGCGTCGCCGTCACGGTCGCGCTCGCGCTCGACCTGTCGATCAACGTGAGCTTCAACCCGACGCGCTCGATCATCGCCGACGTGACGCGCGAGGGGCCGATGCGCACGCGCGGCTACACCTGGATGCAGACCGTGTCGGGCTGCTTCGGCGTGCTGGCCTACGCGATCGGCGGCGCGTTCGACAACGACACGCTGATCACCGTGGCCGCGGTGCTGGTGCCGCTGCTCTCCGTGGTGCCGTCGCTGCTGGTCGAGGAGCCGCGCACGCTGCCCGGCGCCGGCGCGACGCAGCGCGCGGGCCCCGGACTCGCGACGCTCGCGCGCCTGCTGATGCCGCTGTGGGCGATCCTCGCCTACGACGTCGTCGCCATGGCGCTCAGGATCGCCGGCCGGCGCGCACCCGGGCTGTGGCTGGAGGGCGCCTGCGCGCTCGCGACGCTCGCGCTCACCGCGCGCACGCTCGCGGCGCGCGACCGCGGCGTCGAGTTCGTCAAGGAGGACCTGGTCGAGTTCCGCAAGGTGCTCGCGGCGCACGCCTTCAGCTGGATCGGCGTGCAGACGATGTTCGTCTACATGATCGGCTTCCTGCAGGCGCGCTTCCCGGACCTGGGCGCCGCGCGCGCCGGCTCGGTGCTGTCGTACAGCTTCCTGGTGCTGAACGCGGTGGGCTTCCTGATGCCGACGCTGGTGCTGCAGCCGCTGACCGAGCGCTTTGGCCAGGTTGCCGTGCACGCCGCGTGCCTCGCGCTGATGGCGGCGGCCTACGCCGGCCTGTACCTCGCCGGCCGCTCGCCGGCGGCGATCTACGCGCTGATGGCGCTCGCCGGCGTCGGCTGGGCGGCGATCGTGAGCCTGCCGTTCGCGATCATGTCGCAGCGCGTCGACCAGTCGCGCATCGGCCTGTACATGGGGGTGTTCAACCTCGCCGTGGTGCTGCCGCAGCTGCTCGTCAGCTGCGCCGGATCGCTGCTCGATGCCGCCACCGACAAGAGCGTGCTGTTCCTCGTCAGCGCCGGCGCGCTCGCGCTCTCGGCCACCGCCTGGCTGTTCGTGCGCCGCGCGGCCGACGGCGAGGCTCCGCCGCCGCCCGCGCCCGCGCACTGAGGGGCGCGACGTGCGCCGCTCAGGCGCGCATGCGCCGCCAGCTGAGCGCCGCGGCGAGCAGGAACGCCACGGCCGCGATCGTCATGACGCCCACCGGGTCGCCGGCGAAGGCGCGGTGCACGAGCGGCCCCATGACCCCGGCCACGACCAGCTGCGGCAGCACGATGAAGAAGTTGAAGATGCCCATGTAGACGCCGAGCTTGCGGTACGGCAGCGCGCCGCACAGCAGCGAGTACGGCAGCGTCAGCACCGAGGCCCAGGCCATGCCGATGCCGACCATGGACGCGTACAGCCACTGCGCGTCGCGGGTGAGCAGGAAGCCGACGAAGCCCAGCGCCCCGGCGCCGAGGTTCACGGCGTGC
>JAFEDP010000611.1 GCA_018241545.1 Pseudomonadota bacterium | reverse complement strand
GCGCCTCCGCCGAGCAGGCCAACCGCTCCAAGAGCGAGTTCCTGGCGAACATGAGCCACGAGATCCGCACGCCCATCAACGGCGTGATCGGCATGACGCACGTGCTGCTCGACACGCCGCTATCGGATTCGCAGCGCGAGTGCGTCGAGATCGTGCGCTCGAGCGGCGAAGCGCTGCTGGCGCTGGTCAACGACATCCTCGACTTCTCCAAGATCGAGGCCGGCAAGATGGAGCTCGAGCGGATCGACTTCGACGTGCGCGCCGTGGTCGACGATGCGCTCGGCTCGGTCGCGCTTGCGGCGCTCGGCAAGGACCTCGAGCTCGCCGCGGACGTCGCCGACGACGTGCCGGCGAGCGTCAGCGGCGACCCGGGCCGGCTGCGCCAGTGCCTGATCAACCTGCTGTCGAACGCGGTGAAGTTCACGCCGCAGGGACACGTCGCCGTGGAGGTCGAGCGCGTCGCTTCGGCCTCCGGCGAGGCGGAGCTGCGCTTCACGGTCACCGACACCGGCATCGGCATCCCGCAGGACCGCCTCGACCGGCTGTTCCGCGAGTTCAGCCAGGTGGACTCGTCGACGACGCGCCACTACGGCGGCTCGGGACTCGGCCTGTCGATCGTCAAGCGCCTCGCCGCGCTGATGGGCGGCGGCGTCGGGGTCGCGAGCGAGCAGGGCCGCGGCTCGACGTTCTGGTTCACGGCGGCGCTCGGCACCGCCGCGGCGCCGCAGCCTGCACCGGTGCGCGCGGCCGGACTCGCCGTGCTCGTGCTTGACGGCCACCCGGTCGCGGCGCGCTCGCTGGCGCGCCAGCTCGGCACGCTCGGCTGCACGGTCCAGACGGCCGCGGACGAGGCGGCCTTCGTGCGCGCGCTCGACGCCGCGCCCGGCGGCAGCGTCGCGATGATCGACCTCAGGCTGCTGACCGGCGCGGTCTCCGAGGCGCTGGCCCGGGCCCGCGCCCGGCCCGCCGCCCCGCGCCTCGTGCTGCTCGCCCCGCTCGGGCTCGCCGCAGCCCCGCCCGCCGGCTTCGACGCGATGGTCTCCAAGCCCGTGCGGCGCCAGCAGCTGCAGGCCTGCCTCGCCGGACCGCACGAGGGCGGGCCGCGCCACGCCGCGCCGGCGTCATCCGCCTCGCGCCCGGCGCGCCGGGTACTGCTCGTCGAGGACAATGCCGTCAACCGCCGCGTGGCCGAGCACCAGCTGCGCAAGCTCGGCTGCTCGGTCGCGATCGCCTGCAACGGGGTCGAGGCGGTCGCCGCGACGCAGTCCGAGCGCTTCGACCTCGTGCTGATGGACTGCCAGATGCCGCTGCTGGACGGCTTCGACGCCACCCGCCAGATCCGCCAGCGGGAGGGCGATGCGGCCCCGCGGCTGTCGATCGTGGCGCTGACCGCGAACGCGCTCGCCGGCGACCGCGAGGCGTGCCTGGCCGCCGGCATGGACGATTACCTCGCGAAACCCCTGGAGCCCGCGGCGCTCGCCGCCAGCCTCGAGCGCTGGGCACCGCGCCTGACCGTCGCCGGGCCGGTCGCGGAGCCCGCCGCTGCGCCGGCGGCGGGGCCCGACGAGCCGGTGGTGGACGTGGAGGCGCTACGCGAGCTCACCGACGGCGACGGCGAGTTCGAGCGCGAGCTGATGGACGTGTTCGTGGCGAGCGGCGATGCGCTGCTGGCATCGCTCGTCGAGGCGCTCGGCGTGCCGGACCTCGCGGCGGCGCGGCGCCACGCGCACGCGCTCAAGGGAGCGAGCTCGAACCTGCGCGCCCGGCCGCTCGCCGAGCGCGCGCGGGCGCTCGAGGC
>JAFEDP010000610.1 GCA_018241545.1 Pseudomonadota bacterium | reverse complement strand
CGCCGACCTGCAGGCACTGGTCGCGGCGACCGCACAGCCCATTCCCGTCGCCGGGGTGTACCCGGCCGCCGACCGCACCGCGAGGTCCGCATGAAACCCTTCCCGCTTCCCGTCGTCACCCTCGGTCCGGGCTCGCAGCCCGTCGACGAGGCCGCGGACTTCGTGCGCCTGCCGGACATGATGTCCGTGTTCCAGATGCCGCCGCACCCGCTGGACGCGAGCGCCGCGGCGCTCGCCGAGGCGCGGGCGTTCCTGACGGACCTGCACGCGGCCGCCGCCGCCCACGAGTTCGGCGGCCGGGCGCTGCTCGCGCGCGACGTCACGACGCTGAGCGCCGAGGCGCTCGCGCTCGTCAATGAGGCCTTCGGCGAGGGCGAGGTCGCGGCCATCGTCGAGGAGCCGGCGATGCGCCTGCAGGAAACCGGGTTCCCGGGCTTCTGGCGCGTACGCGGCTTCGACGCGGCGGGCGCGCTCGCCAGCGACGTCGTCGAGGTCGGCCCGGTGCCGTCCGTGGTGCGCGAGGCGGCGCTGCTCGGCTCGCGCTGCCGGCTCGCCAAGAAGCTGGCCGGCGCCGGCGTCACGAACGGCCCGTCGCTGCTGACCGAGCTCGTCGCAGCGAGCGCGCGCGGCGACGACGCCCCGGCGCACGTCATCAACCTGACGCTGCTGCCGGTCACGCCGGACGACGTCAACTGGCTGGTCGCTGCGCTCGAGATCGGCCCGGTCACGCTGCTGTCGCGCGGCTACGGCAACTGCCGCATCACCAGCACGCGCCTGCGCAACACCTGGTGGGTGCAGTACTTCAACAGCATGAACACGCTGATCCTGAACACGATCGAGGTCGCGCCGGTGCCGGAGGTCGCGCTGGCGGCCCCGGACGACTTCGGCGACTCGCTCGCGCGCCTGGGCGAGTGGCTGCAGACGCTGGAGTAGGCATGGGCGGCACGCGCGACACCGGCCGGCCGGAGGGCGAGGCGGCGGCGGATACGCCGTACGAGTGCGGCGTGTGCTGGGCGGTCTACGACCCGGCGCTCGGCGATCCCTATGCGCAGGTGCCGCCGGGGACGCCCTTCGCGGCGCTGCCGGCGCACTGGACCTGCCCGAACTGCGACGCGCCCAAGGCGCGCTTCATGGCGCTCCTCGCATGAGCGCCGCCGCCGAGCGCCTGCCCCGGCCCGCCGACGAGTGCGCCTTCGAGCGCGCCTTCGAGCGCGTGCACCGCGAGCGCATGGCGACGCTGCCGTTCGTGAACCGGCACCTGCGCGTCGAGGCGCTGGACTTCCGGGACTGGCAGGGCGTGCGCGTGGGCGCGCTGGTGACGCCGTGGTCGATCAACCTGCTGGTGGCGCCGGCGCCGGGCGCGGCGCTACCGGCGGTGCGCCCGGGCGACACCCACGCCTGGTCGTTCCCGTCGGGCGAGTACGGCTTCGACGCGCACGAGGACCCCGAGCTCGGGCGCTACCACCAGTACTCGCTGTTCTCGCCGGTGCTCGAGTTCGACGATCACGACGAGGCGGTGGCGGTCGCGCGCGCCGCGCTCGTTGCCCTGTTCGCGTCGCCGGAGCCCGCGCGCCTGTCGCGCCGCGGCCTGCTGCTCGGAGGCTGAGGTGGCGGCGCTCGACATCGGCGTCGACTGGGATGGCGGGGCGATCCGCCACCTGACGCTGGCCTCGGCGCGGCCGCAGACCAGCCGGCTGCTCGCGGGCCTGGAGCCCGCCGGCGTCGTCGCGCTGCTCGGCCAGCTGTACGCGGTGTGCGGGCGCGCCCAGCGCGCCTGCGCCGAGCTCGCGCTCGCGGC
>JAFEDP010000060.1 GCA_018241545.1 Pseudomonadota bacterium | reverse complement strand
CGGGGGCCCGGGCACTGACCGAGGCGGAGCTGCTGGCGCTGTGGCTGCGGACCGGCACCCGCGGCGCGAGCGCCGTTGACCTCGCGCGCGAGCTCCTGGCCGAGTTCGGCTCGCTGCGCGCGCTGCTCGCGGCGGACGCGGACCGCCTGTGCCGCCACCGCGGCATCGGGCCCGCCCGCTATGCCGGACTGCAGGCGGCGCTCGAGCTCGCCCGTCGCCACCACCTCGAGTCGCTCAAGGCGGGCCCGGCCCTGACCAGCCCACGCCTCGCCGGGGACTACCTGCGCGCGGAACTGCGCGACCGCGACTACGAGGTGTTCTGCTGCCTGTACCTCGACAGCCGGCACCGGCTGACCGGCTTCGAGGAGCTGTTCTCCGGCACCATCGACGGGGCCAGCGTGCATCCGCGCGAGGTCGTCAAGCGCGCGCTCGCCCGGCGCGCCGCCGCGGTGATCCTCGCGCACAACCACCCCTCGGGCGTGGCCGAGCCGAGCCGGGCCGACGAGGTGATCACGCTGCGGCTGCGCGATGCGCTCGCGCTCGTCGACATCCGCGTCGTCGACCACCTGATCGTCGGCGAGGGCGCCTGCGTGAGCCTCGCCGAGCGCGGCCTGCTCTGAGATCCGCGGTGCCGGCTGCTGCACCGCGACGCGCCGGTCGCTGGCGCGCACCGCGGCGCTGCTGCAGACTGCCGGCCGCCGCATCGGCGAGGGGGGACACTTAAGATGCATGCTGTCACGGCCGGCTCGGCCGCGGCCCCGGCGCGTCCGGGCCGCTTTCACCTGTGGATGGCGGTCGCGTTCGCGGTGATCGCGTTCGCGGGCTTCACCCCGTCGTACTGGCGCCCGATCGTCTTCGGCGCCCACCACGTCCCGCCGATGTACCACATCCACGGCGCGCTGCTGTTCAGCTGGACGCTCTTCTACCTCGCGCAGGCCGCCTGGGTGGCGAACGGGCGCACCGCGACCCATCGCGCCTGGGGGCTCGCGGGCATTTCGCTGTTCACGCTGGTCGCCTGCTCGATCGTGCTGATCAAGATCACGGGCCTGCGGCTCGCCGAGGCGGACGGCTTCGGCGACGCCGGCCGGCGCTTCGCCGCGGTGCCGCTGCTCGGCCTGGCGGTGATGGTCGCCCTGTTCGCGGGCGCGATCGCCAACGTGCAGCGGCCGCAGGTCCACAAGCGGCTGATGCTGGTCGTCATGGCGGCGACGACGATCCCGGCGATCGCCCGGGTCTTCATCGCGCTGCTGGCGCCCCCCGGGGCCGGCGGGGCTCCCCCGCCGCCCGCGGTGGGCGTGGGGCCGTCGCTCGTGGCCGCGCTGCTGGTCGGGATCGCCCTGGTGCACGAGCGCCGGGCGACCGGCCGCTGGCAGCCGATCTACGCCTACGGGGCGCTCGCGATCCTGGCCCAGAGCGGCCTCGCGGTGCTGGTCGCCCCGACACCGGCCTGGCTCGCCTTCGCCGGGTGGCTGCAGCACCTGCCGGATTGAGCCGAGGGCGCCCCCGCCGGGGCCCGGATGCCGGCGGCGGCACGGGCCGCGGGCGACCCCTCGAGGCCGATTGCATCGAGGCCTTCCCGATGGTTAAATACGCGGCTCTCCGGCCCCCCGTGACCGGACCAGGATCCCGCCATGTCACGAGTCTGTCAGATCACCGGAAAGAAGCCGACCGTCGGCAATTCCGTGTCGCACGCCAACAACAAGCGCCGTCGCCGCTTCCTGCCGAACCTGCACACGCAGCGCTTCTGGCTCGAGGACGAGAAGCGCTGGGTGACCCTCAAGGTCTCGACCCGCGGCCTGCGCACCATCGAGAAGCACGGCATCGCCGAGATCGTCGCCCAGCTGCGCGCACGCGGCGAGCACGTCTGAGGCGACCGGGACCTTAGGAGACCATCGCGATGCGCGACAAGATCAAGCTCGTGTCGAGCGCCGGCACCGGGCACTACTACACGACGACCAAGAACAAGCGCCTGCACCCCGAGAAGATGGAGGTGCTGAAGTACGACCCCGTCGCGCGCAAGCACGTGGCGTACAAGGAATCGAAGATCAAGTGAGCCGACGGCGCGCGGCTACGCCGCGCGCCCGCCGCGTCCCGGTGCCTCAGCCGGCCGACGCCGCCCCGACCGACACCAGCCGATAGCCCTTCAGCGCCTGCGCGAACTCGCGCAGCCGCTCGATCTGGCTCGCCTCGGCCTCGCGGATCCACTCGACCAGGTGCTCGGTGAGGCGCTCGTTGTTGCCGATGCGCCCGCTCCACAGCACCGCCAGCCGGTCGCGGAACTCCGTGACCGTCTTGAGGGCGGCGTTCTCCGCCAGCACCTGCGCGAGGCGCGCTCGCGCCGCCTCGTCCAGCATCACCGGGTGGCGCACCAGCAGGCGCTTGACGCGCAGGCTCAGCGTCCCGGCGCCGCGTGCCACCTCGGCCTTCAGCACCGGCAGCGTCACGGTCCGGGTGTAGTTGCGGATCACGTCCATGCGGCCGGTGATGATGGTGCGCACGGTGTCGAGGTCGACCACGGCGCGCGGCACGTCGGGCCGGGCGCGCGGCGCGACCTTGCGGATCTTGGCGAGGCCGAGCGCGGAGAACACCGTGAGCCACAGCCAGCCGATGTCGAACTCGCCGGCGCGCATCGAGAAGCGCGCCGACGACGGGAACGCGTGGTGGTTGTTGTGCAGCTCCTCGCCGCCCGTCAGCACGCCCCACGGCACGAGATTGCGCGCCGCGTTGTCGCACTCGAAGTTGCGATAGCCGATCGCGTGGCCGAGCCCGTTGATGACGCCGGCCGCCATCAGCGGCATCGCCAGCAGCTGCACCGACAGGATGATGATGCCCGGCACGCCGAACAGCACGAGGTCGGTCACGACCAGCAGCGTGATGCCGAGGTTGCGGTGCCGGCGGTAGACGTTGCGCTCCAGCCAGTCGTCGGGCGTGCCGCGCCCGTACTTGGCGAACACCTCCGGGTCGCGCGCCGAGAGGCGATACACTTCGGCACCCTCGAGCAGGATCTTCTTGAGACCGAGCAGCACCGGGCTGTGCGGGTCGCCCGACACGTCGGAGAACGCATGATGCTTGCGGTGCACCGCGACCCACTCGCCGGTGATCATCCCGGAAGTGGCCCAGATCCAGAAGCGGAAGAAGTGCCGCAGTGCCGGGTGCAGGTCGACGGCGCGGTGGGCGGCGTCGCGATGCAGGTAGCAGGTGACCGCCAGCATGGTGATCTGCACCAGCACGAAGGTGACCAGCACGTAGCCCCAGAAGTGCAGGGGCACGAGACCGTACAGGACGTTGAGGTTCACGAGATGCACGCTCCTTGGATCGGGCCGTGGGCCCGGGCCGGCGGCGCCCGGCCGCCACCGGGTCGCCACTATACCTGCATTGGACATAGCGCAAGCCGCCGGATTCAAGTACCGGCGGTCCGTTTCAGGGGTCCACAGGCCGATTCTGGGAGACGGCGCACGGCCCGTTGGGGGCACGCCTTAGGCGCGGGGCCGGTTCGTGCCTGAGCTGCCCGAGGTCGAGACCACGCGCCGCGGGCTCGCGCCGGTACTGCGCGGCCGGCGCATCGGGGCGGTCCGGGTGCGCGAGCGCCGCCTGCGCTGGCCCCTGCCGGCCGGCTTCGAGGCGGCGCTCGCGGGCGCCCGCGTCACCGGCGTCGGCCGGCGCGGCAAGTACCTGCTGATCGGCACCGACCGCGGCACCCTGCTCGTGCACCTCGGCATGTCCGGCAGCCTGCGCGCCGTCGACCCGGCGGAGCCACCGCGGCCGCACGACCACGTCGAGCTCGTGCTCGACTCCGGGCGCTGCGTGCGCTTCAACGACCCGCGCCGCTTCGGCACGCTGCAGCTCGTCCGCGGTGACCCGGCGGCGCACGCGCTGCTGCGCGGCCTCGGTCCCGAGCCGCTCGGCGCCGGTTTCGACGCCGACTACCTGTACGCGCGCGCCCGCGGGCGCCGGGTCGCGGTGAAGAAGTTCCTGATGAACGCCGCCATCGTGGTCGGCGTCGGCAACATCTACGCGAGCGAGGCGCTGTTCCGCGCCGGCATCCGTCCGCAGCGCGCCGCGGGGCGCCTCACGCGCGCCGAGGCGGCGCGGCTCGTCGCCGCGGTGCGGCGCGTGCTCGCGGCGGCCATCCGCGTCGGCGGCACGACGCTGCGCGACTACGTCAACGCCGACGGCCTGCCGGGCTACTTCCGCCAGAAGCTCTACGTCTACGAGCGCGCCGGGCAGCCGTGCCGGCGCTGCGGCACGCCGATCCGCCAGCGCGTGCAGGGCCAGCGCTCGACCTACTGGTGTCCTAGCTGCCAGCGCTGAACTGCGCGCGTACCGCCCGCTGGATCAGCAGCAGCACGAGCGCCGCGGCGAGCGCGCCGTTGACGAGCGCCACCTCGGCCGCGAGCGAAGCGGCCACGCTCGCGAAGTGCAGGTATTGGGGATGGCCGCGCGCGAGGTCGGCGAGCGCATGTTGCGCGAGCGCGTAGCCGGCCGCAGCAAGGCCGGCCCAGGCGAAGGCGAAGGCGAGTGCGACGCCCCGCGCCCAGGGCCGGCGGCGATGCAGCCCCCAGCCGAGCCACGCGAGCGCGGCGTGGAAGGCGAACGCACCGAGCAGCACGAGCGGCAGGCGCGCGAAGAAGACCGCGAGGATCTCGCCGGTGAGCCCGGCGTCGCGCCACGCGTCGGCGAGCGGCGGCAGGCTGCCGAACACCGTCCAGCCGAGCAGCTGCCAGACCGCCAGTCCCGCCCCCAGCAGGCCGAGCGCCACGAGGCTGAGCGCGACCGCGTTCAGCATCGTCGCGGCCAGCGGCACGCGCGGGACTCCTCTAGTAGACGAGCCCGGCGCCGAAGCCCCGCGGGTCCGAGGCGGCCTCGACCCGGCCGGTGGCGTAGTCCCAGGTGACGACCTGGGTGTTGCCCCAGCTGCTGCGGCCGGTGCGGAACGTGTGGCCGCGCTTCTCGAGCGCCGCGCGCTCCTCCGCCGTCAGCGCCCCGGGCTCGATCATGACCGCGTCGGGCAGGTACTGGTGGTGCAGTCGCGGCGCCGCGACGATCGCGGCGGCGCCGGCGCCGTCGAGCCAGTGCAGCACGCAGCCGAACACGTTGGAGATGATCGTGCTGCCGCCCGGCGAGCCGACGATCAGCAGGCCCTTCGGCGTCTCGACGAAGGTCGGCGTCATCGACGACAGCGCGCGCTTGCCGGGTGCGATCGAGTTGGCGTCGGCGCCGACCAGCTCGAAGGCGTTGGGCGTCCCGGCCGCGACGGCGAAGTCGTCCATCGTGTCGTTCAGCAGGAAGCCGGTGCCGGGCGCGACGTAGGTGGCGCCGAAGAACAGGTTGATCGAGATCGTCGCCGCGACGCGGTTGCCGTCGTGGTCGAGCACCGAGAAGTGCGTGGTCGAGGGGCTCTCCTCGCCGGTGTACACGGGCCGCAGCAGGTCCGAGGGCGTCGCGCGGTCGAGGCGGATCGAGGTGCGCTGGCCGGCGGCGTACAGCGGGCTCAGGAACTGCTCGACCGGGATCTTCACGAAGTCCGGGTCGCCGAGGTACTCGGCCCGGTCGCGGTAGGCGCGCCGCAGGGCCTCGATCTCGAGGTGGATGCGCGTGGCCGAGTCGAGCGTGCCGAGCTCGTAGCCGGCCAGGATGCCGAACGCGTCCGCGAGCACGAGGCCGCCGGAGGACGGCGGCGGCGAGGTCACGATCGTCGCGTCGCGGTAGCGGAAGCGCACCGGCTCGCGCTCGATGACCCGGTAGCGGGCGAGGTCCTCGGCGCTCCACAGGCCGCCGTCGCGGGTCACCGCCGCGGCCAGGCGCTCGGCGAAGCGCCCGCGGTAGAACTCCCGCGCCTCGCTCCTCGCGATCAGCTCGAGCGTGCGCGCGAGATCGGGCTGGCGGATCATCGCGCCGACCGCCGGCACCTGGCCGTGGTCGAGGAACACCGCGGCCGCGTCCTTCGAGGCCGCGAGCTGCGCCTGCTTGACGCGGATCGCGTTCTGCAGGCGCGCGTACAGCGGGAAGCCGTCGCGCGCGATGCGGATCGCGGCGGCGAGGCTCTGCGCGAGCGGCAGGCGTCCGTAGCGGGCGGCGAGGTGCGCCCAGGCGGCGGGCTCGCCCGGGATGCCGGCCGCCAGCGGTCCGCTGATCGAGGCGCCGCTGCGTGGCTTGCCGTCCGGCCCGAGGAACATGTCGCGGCGCGCCTTGCCCGGCGCGGACTCGCGGGCGTCGACGAACACGTCGTGCCCGTCGGCGGCAATGTGCACGAGGTAGAAGCCGCCGCCGCCGACGCCGGAGCTCGCCGGCTCGACCACCGCCAGCACCGCGCTGACCGCGACCGCCGCGTCGACCGCGTTGCCGCCGGCCGCGAGCACGTCGAGGCCGGCCTGGGTCGCGAGCGGGTGCGCGCTCGCGATCGCATTGCGCCCCGGGCCGGGCGCTGCGAGCGCGAGCGCCGCGGCGAGCCACAGGACGGGGGCTGCGAGCGCGGCCAGCGCGCGCGGGCGGAACCTCGCGCTCATCGGGCCGGTGCCGCCGGCGCCTGGCGCGCGAACAGCGGCGCGCGCTTCCTGAGCTCCTCGGCCACCAGCGGGTGGACGAACTTGCTGACGTCGCCGCCCAGGGTCGCGATCTCGCGCACCAGCGTCGAGGAGATGAACGTGAAGTGCTCGGTCGGCGTCAGGAACACGTGCTCGACCTCGGGTGACAGGTGGCGGCTCATGTTGGCGAGCTGGAACTCGAACTCGAAGTCGGACACCGCGCGCAGGCCGCGCACCACGACGTGTGCGCCGAGCTGGCGCGCGAACTCGACGGTGAGGCCGGTGTAGCCCTGCACCGCGACGTTCGGCAGGTCGCCGAGCACCTTGCGCGCCATCTCGACGCGCATCTCGAGCGGGAACATCGGCGCCTTGTTGGGGTTGGCGGCGATCGCGACGACGACCCGGTCGAAGACGCTGGCCGCCCGGCGCACGAGGTCCTGGTGGCCGTTGGTGATCGGGTCGAACGTGCCCGGGTAGACCGCGCTGCGCTTGTGGTTCATGTCTCGCCCATCCGCTCGTCGCGGGCGGCGGACACCGCCCGCCGGCGCACCAGCATGCCCCGCACCTCGCCGGCGCGCGTGGCGCGCGTCGCCTGCCACGCCGCCGGCAGCGCCGGGGCCTCGCCGCGCGCCGCAGCCTCGAGGTAGACGTACGCGCCGCTCGTGAGCCAGCCGCCGTCCTCGAGGAGTGTACACAATTCGCCGAGCCGCCCCTGCGCGAACGGCGGGTCGAGGAACACGACGTCGAAGCGCGTCGGCGCGCCGTGCAGGTAGCGAAAGGCGTCGCCGACGATCACATGCCCGCGGCTGTCGCCGAGCGTGGCGAGGGTCTGCCGGAGCGCCGCCGCGACCCGCGGCTCGCGCTCGACGAACACGGTCTCGGCCGCGCCCCGCGACAGCGCCTCGAGGCCGAGCGCGCCGCTGCCGGCGAAGAGGTCCAGGCAGCGTGCGCCGCCGATCACGCCCTGCAGCCAGTTGAACAGCGTCTCGCGCACGCGGTCGGGCGTCGGGCGCAGCTCGGCGACGCTCGGGAAACGGATGCGGCGCCCGCGCCACGCGCCGCCGATGATGCGCACGGAATTGGCCATTCCGGGGCGCTTTTTTTGCGCTGCGGCAAGCGGTTCCCCGCGTGCCTGTCGCGGTCTTCCGTCCTTGCCAGTATTCGAAGCCAAAGCGTACCCTTGCGGCCACCTTGAGAGCGCGATCATACGCGCCACGCACACCTCGAAACGTCAGCGGAGCACGCGCCCATGAGAGTCCTCCAAGCCCTCACGCTCACTGTTGCAGCGATGCTGCTGGCCGCGTGTTCGGGGCACAACGCCACGGATCTCGGCAAGACGGACCCGACGACGGGCAACGGCGCGGGAACGCCGGCGGCGGCGACGTTCCACCCGCTGTTCGCGGTGGCGCAGGGCGTGCTGCCCTACCCCACCGACCTCTACTTCAATGGCTCCACCGACGGCACGCTGCGCCTGCCGGTGATCGCGCCGCTGACGCCGAACGCGGCCGCGATCAACCAGCTCGACGGCTTCTCGACGACGGCGCCGATCACGGTGCGCTTCTCGACGCCGATCGATGCGACGACGCTCAACCCGACCGACGTCATCGTGATCCGCCTGACGCTCGACAACGAGACCAAGGCGCCGCTGCTGCCGCCGGCCGCGGGCGCGCAGCTGCCGACGCTCCTGACCTACGGCGTCGACTACCGCACCTACGTGGTCGGCCAGGGCCCGCCCGGCTCGCTGATGTTCGCGCAGGACACGGGTGGCAGCCTGCTCGCGATCGAGCCGCTGCACCCGCTCGACGCCTCGAGCGGCGCCACCAACATCGGCTACCTGGTGCTGCTGACCAACGGCATCATGGACGTGAACGGCAACGTCGCCGGGCCCGACACCGACTACGCGACGGTGCGCAACGGCGCGCTCGCCGACCTCGCCGCCGGCAAGACGACGCCCACCTGCGCCTCGGTAACCGACGCGACGCTGAACCTCATCTGCCAGCTGACCTTCGGCCACCTCGCGATCGCCCATCAGGGCGGGCTCGACCCGAGCACCGTCGTGCTGTCCTTCAGCTTCAGCACGCAGTCGACGACCGACACCCTCAACGTGCTGGCGACCACCTACGCGGTCACGCCGGTCGCGCCGGGCACGATCGCCGCCGCGCCCACGGGCCTCACGACGACCCAGGTGCTGGCCGCGGTCGGCGCCACTTCGCCGGGCTTTGCCGACGTCTGGGTCGGCACGCTGACGTTGCCCTACTACCTGACGGCCGCCGCCAACGCGCACGACCCGACGGTGGTGACGGCGCACTGGACGGCGGCGGGCCCGCCGCCCGCGGGGCTCGACCCCACGAGCCGCGTGCTGACGCGCTTCAACCCGATCCCGGCCCGCACCAGCTACCAGACGGTGCCGATGGTCGTCGGCGTGCCGGACGCCGCCCACACGGGCTGCACCGAGCCGGCCGCCGGCTGGCCGGTGGTCGTCTTCATGCACGGGATCACCGGCAATCGCACCAACGCGTTCGCGATCATGGACGCCTACGCGAGCCGCTGCTTCGCCGTGGTCGCGATCGACCAGCCGCTGCACGGCATCACCGACCCGACGAATCCCTTCTTCCACAACCAGCTCTTCACGGGCACGCCGGCGGCCGCGCTGATCACGGGCGAGCGCACCTTCGACCTCGACCTCATGAACAACGCGACCGGCGCCCCCGGCCCGGACGGCGTCATCGACCCGTCGGCGGGCGTCGGCGGCTCGACGTTCGTCGACCTGCCGAACCCGCTGACCGGGCGCGACAACCTGCGCCAGGCGGAGTCCGACCTGCTGTGGCTCGCGCACGCGCTGCCGACGCTCTCGCTCGGCGTCAACAAGAACGGCAGCTCCGACGTCGACGGCACGCAGCTGCAGCTCGCGGGCCAGTCGCTCGGCAGCATCGTCGGCACCGCGGCGATGGGCGTGCGCAGCGTCGTCGACGGCTCGGCGATCTCGCCGTACCGCTCGGGCATGCTCTCGGTGGACGGCGGCTACTGGGCCTACCTCGGCGTGTTCTCGCCGACGTTCGAGCCGGTGATCGCGGCGGGCCTCGCGGCCGAGAGCGGCGGCGTGATCGTTCCGGGCGCGTCGATGTACGACAACTTCTTCCGCGACGTGCAGACGATCGCTGACGCCGCCGACCCGGCCAACTTCATCAAGAGCGCGGTCGCGGCGCGCCCGCTGCTGCTGCAGCAGGTCGTGGGCGGCGGACCGCTGCCGGATGGCTCGACGGCGCTGCCCGACCAGGTGGTCGACAACCCGAACACCGCGCGCCTGCTCGCCGGCGCGCCGTTCGCGCGCTTCACCGTGGGCGCGGCGCCGCAGCCGCTCGCCGCCGGCACCGGCGCATACGTCAACTTCATCTACGGCCGCCACCAGTCGCTGCTGGATCCGTCGGGCACCACGGTGACCGGGCCGACCAACCTCGCGGCCTGGGCCGAGATGCAGTCCGAGGCCGTCGGCTTCGCCCTGGCGCGCGGCCAGGCGGTCACGGTGGGCGCCGGCGCCCCGGTCGTCGTACAGCCCTGATCCGGCCGCGCGGCGGCGACGAGGGCCGGGCCCGTGCCCGGCCCTTTTTCGTGGGCGGCAGCGGTTCGCCGCTAGAATGGCGGCTCCGGCCCCGAGACCGCCCATGTTCGACTTCCTGAAGAAACCGCCGCCGGTGCCACCCGCGCCCGGGAACGCGCCGCCCGCGGGCGGCGCGCGCGGCCTGTTCGGCCGCCTGCGGGCCAAGCTCGGCGCCGGCGCCGCGAGCCTGACGCGCAACCTCGGCGAGTGGCTGCCGGGCCGGCAGATCGACGCGGAGCTGCTCGATGAGCTCGAGACGCGCCTGCTGACCGCCGACGTCGGCCTGCCCGCGACCGAGCGGATCCTCGAGGACCTGCGCCGGCGCGTGGCGCGGCGCGAGCTCGCCGACCTCGAGGCGCTGGTGGCCGCGCTCAAGCGCTCGATCACCGACATCCTGGCGCCGGTGGCGCGGCCGCTCGCGATCGACCGGGCGCACCGGCCGTTCGTGATCCTGGTCGTCGGCGTCAACGGCTCGGGCAAGACCACCTCGATCGGCAAGCTCGCCAAGCGCCTCGGCGACGGCGGCTTCGGCGTGCTGCTCGCCGCCGGCGACACGTTCCGCGCGGCGGCGGTCGAGCAGCTCGAGGCCTGGGGCGCGCGCAACGGCGTGCCGGTGATCGCGCAGGCCGCCGGCGCCGACCCGGCGGCGGTGATCTTCGACGCGTTCTCGGCCGCGCGCGCGCGCGGACTCGACGTGCTGATCGCCGACACCGCCGGCCGCCTGCAGAACCAGACGCACCTGATGGACGAGCTCAAGAAGGTGCGGCGGGTGCTCGCCCGCCAGGACGCGACGGCGCCGCACGAGGTGCTGCTGGTGCTGGACGCGAGCCAGGGGCAGAACGCGCTCGCGCAGGCGCGCGTGTTCCACCAGGCGCTCGGCGTCACCGGCCTCGTGCTCACCAAGCTCGACGGCACCGCCAAGGGCGGGATCGTGATCGCGATCGCGGCCGAGCTCGGCATCCCGGTGCGCTACGTGGGCGTGGGCGAGGCCATCGGCGACTTCGGCGAGTTCGACGTCGCGGACTTCGTCGACGCACTCGTCGCCCCGGCGGCGGCCGCGGCGCCGTGATCGTCTTCCAGGGGGTCACCAAGCGCTACCCGAACGGCCGCGAGGCCCTCGCGGACCTCACGCTCGAGGTCGCGGACGGGGAGATGGTGTTCCTGACCGGCCACTCCGGCGCCGGCAAGAGCACGGCGCTCAAGCTCGTGGCGCTGATCGAGCGCCCGTCGCGCGGCCAGATCCTGGTCGGCGGCCAAAACCTCGCCGCCATCGGCCGGCGCGGCATCCCGGGCTACCGGCGCCGCATCGGCATGGTGTTCCAGGACCACAAGCTGCTGCACGACCGGCCGGTGTGGGACAACGTCGCGCTGCCGCTCGTGATCCAGGGCACGCCACGGCGCGAGCTCGACAAGCGCGTGCGCGCGGCGCTCGACCAGGTCGGGCTGCTCGGGCGCGAGCGCAGCTTCCCGGTGGAGCTGTCGACCGGCGAGCAGCAGCGCGTCGGCATCGCGCGCGCGGTGGTCGGCAAGCCGCCGATCCTGATCGCCGACGAGCCGACCGGCAACCTCGACCCCGAGCTCGCGCTCGAGGTGATGCGCCTGTTCCGGCGCTTCAACGAGGTGGGCGTCACGGTGCTGATCGCGAGCCACGACGTGCACCTGATCGAGCAGCTCGGCGTGCGGCGCGTGGCGCTCGCCGGCGGGCGCCTCGCGGCGGTGGCCCATGGCTGAGCCGCAGGCCCGCGACGCCGCCGCGCCGCGCGCGGGC
>JAFEDP010000609.1 GCA_018241545.1 Pseudomonadota bacterium | reverse complement strand
ACACGACCCGGAAGGTCCTCTGGACGCTCGCCGTCATCGTGTTTCCGATGCTAGGCTTCGTCGTGTGGCTGTTTGTCGGGCCACGCACCGCCAAGGCCTGAGCGCAGACGTGCCGACGGCGGACCACGGTCGCGCCCAGGGACGGCGCGAGGGGAGGCCGAGTGTGGAAGCCATGGATGTCGCCGGCACTGCTCGTGCTGGCGCTGGTCGCGGTCTGGAGCTGGCCGCCGTCGCGCGACTTCCTGCTGGGGCGCGTCGAGAACAACGTCGGCGTGTTCTACGCCAAGGGCCTGCTCGTCGACCGCGACGAGGCCGAGGCCGTGCGCTGGTACGCCAAGTCCGCCCGCCGCGGCTGCGCCTCCGGCGCCTTCAACTTCGCGTTCGCCCTCCAGCAGGGTGTCGGCGTCGCCCCTAACGAGCGCGAGGCCGCGGTCTGGTACGAGAAGGCGGCGGCGGCGGGCATGGCCGAGGCCGCCAACAACCTCGGCCTGCTGTACGCCAATCCGCCGCACGGCCGGCCGAACCTCGTGCAGGCCCGTGCGTGGCTGCGGCGTGCGCTGCCGCTTGCGGACCCAACGCTGGCCGCGACGATCCGCGACAACCTGCAGGCGATGGAGAAGGACATGAGTCCGGCGGACCTCGCCGCGAGCGAGGACCCGGCGGCGGCGGTCGTCGCGGGATTACCCGAGGTCGCGCCGCGCACGATTCCTGCGGCAGACACGCACACCGCACCCGACATCAAGGTCCGCGCGGCGCTCGACTCGGCCCAGCCGATGCGCGAGGCCGTGCTGCATTTCCTCAAGGCCAAGCGCCGCCTGCCGGGACCCGCCGATGCCAGCGACGCGGACGGCCTCGCGCCGCAGGACACGCCACAGGCGCACCTCGAGATCGGGCGGGGCGGGGCGATCGAGATCCGCCTGCGCGGCGGGGCGCTCAACGGCGCGAGACTGTCGCTCGTGCCCATGCTGTCCGGCGCGAACCTCAAGTGGATCTGCGCCGGGGCACCGCTGAAGGTCGGCGCGACGATCCCCGGCTGCGGCAGCTCCTGAGCGCGCCTCCGCGGCTCCCGCCGCGCCCCGCCGGCCATCGTCGATTCCCCGCACGCCGAAGCCCGCGCCCCGCGCCGCCCGGCCGGGCATCATAGGGTGCACCACCCGCCGCGGGTGCGTGAGCGCAGGGGGGCGGACAACGGTGCAGCTCGGCCGATTCGATACGCTGGCGGGCCGGCTGCTCGCGCTGCAGCTGCTCGTGCACGCCATCCTGCCGCCGGCGCTGTTCCTCGGGCTCGACGCCGTGATCCGCGCCGGTGTCGGCCGCGCCTTCACCGAGCAGACGCGTGCGTATGCACGCTCGCTCGTCAGCGAGCTGCAGCAGGGCGACATCGTAGAGTCGCCGACGCGCACCGTGCTGTTCCTCGACGAGATCGTCCAGGGCGGCCGGGCGCGCTACGCCGCGATTGACGTCAACGGCCGCTTGCTCGGCAGCACCATCGCCGAGACGCCCGGGGACGTGCGCCGGCGGCCGAGCGAGGAGGCCTTCGGCGCCTCGGACGACAACCTGTTCGCGATGGCGATGCCGATCCACCGCGGCACGGTGACCGGCACGCTCTATCTCGGATTCGACGAACGCCCGGCGCTCGAGCAGGTTCGCGGCATGCGCCGCAGCATCCTGGTCGTGCTCGCGGTGTACGTGCTCGCCTCGCTGGCTTCGGCCGTGCTGCTCGCGCGCCTCATCTCCCGTCCGCTGACGCGGTTGCAGCAGGCGGCGGAGGTGGTCGCCAGCGGTGACCCGCGCGTCCGG
>JAFEDP010000608.1 GCA_018241545.1 Pseudomonadota bacterium | reverse complement strand
GACCGACGAGCTGCAGAAGATCTGGATCCTGCGCAAGCTGCTGCATCCGATGGACGAGCTCGCGGCGGTCGAGTTCCTGATCGACAAGATGAAGGACACGAAGACCAACGACGAGTTCTTCGCGTCGATGAAGCGCTGAGCGACCGGCCCCCGGGCGCGGACCGTGTCGACCGGCGCTGACGCTGACGCCACGGCCGCGCTCGCGCGCGCGGACGAGCGACTCGCGACGGCCATCGGCCTGATCGGTCCGTGCACGCGGCCCCGCGGTCGCGGCGCGCCGTACGAGGCGCTGCTGTCGGCGATCGCGCACCAGCAGCTGCACGGCAACGCCGCCGCGGCGATCCTCGCGCGCGTGCGCGGTCTGTACGCCGGCCGCTACCCGACGCCCGCCGAGCTGCTGGCGACGCCGCCCGAGCGGCTGCGCGCGGCCGGCCTGTCGCGCGCGAAGCTCGCGGCGATGCAGGACGTGGCGGCGCGCACCCTGGACGGCACGGTCCCGCCGCGGCGCGCGATCGCGCGGCTCGACGATGCCGCGGTGATCGAGCGCCTCACGCAGGTGCGCGGCGTCGGCCGCTGGACGGCCGAGATGATCCTGATGTTCACGCTGAACCGGCCGGACGTGCTGCCGGTGGATGACTTCGGGATCCGCGAGGGCTTTCGCCTGCTGTACGGCAAGCGCCGCCAGCCGCGGCCGCGCTGGCTCGCGGACTACGGCGAGCGCTGGGCGCCGTACCGCACCACCGCGAGCTGGTACCTGTGGCGTTACGTCGAGCACGTGCGCGCCGAGCGCCGCGCCCGCTAGAACCCGCTGCCCATCAGGGAGGATCCGCCGTGGCAAGCCCCTACGAAGAACTGATCAGCTCCATCACCGCTGCCGGGGTGCCGGAAGTCGAGGCTCGGCACGCGGCCCGTCGCTGCGCCATGGCGATGGCGGCGACAGGGGCGGTCGGAGCCGCGGCCGGCATGGCGTTCGCCTTCTTCATGTCCAGGAATCCGGTGGCGTCAATTCCGCAGGGCCTGGTCGGAGGCGCAGTCGGTGCCGGCTATGCGCTCATCAAGGCACCGCAGTGCGCGGAGGTGCGTGAAGCGATCCGGTTCTGGAACACCGCGTCGTTCTAGCGTCACCAACCGCGCACCCGCGAGCCGGCCGGCGGCGCCGGCCGGCGCCCCGCGGGTAGCGCAGCGCGGCTAAGGCCGGTGGTTGCGGAGCCGGCGACGGTGGCCCGGAGCGCGCTGTGCGCTGGGATCTGCCCGCGCCCTGCCAAGACCGGGAAAAGTTTCGTCAAGCGCCGCGGCGCGAGATGACAGCCGCGCCCGGCGCCGGCAGCATGACGCCATGAACCACGCCGCGGCACAGCCCCGCATCCTGCTGGTCGACGACGACCGGGAGCTGACCGCCATGCTGTCGGAGTACCTCGGCCGCGAGGGCTTCGAGATCGCGGTCTCGCACGACGGCGGCGAGGCGCTCAGGCGGCTGACCGAGCCGGGCGGCGAGCGCGCCCCGGACCTCGTGGTGCTCGACGTGATGCTGCCGGGCCGCAATGGCCTGGACGTGCTGCGTGCGCTGCGCGCGCGCGAGGCCGCCCCGCCCGTGCTGATGCTCACCGCGCGCGGCGACGACGTCGACCGCATCGTCGGGCTCGAGCTCGGCGCCGACGACTACCTCGCCAAGCCCTTCAACCCGCGCGAGCTCGTGGCGCGCATGCGCGCGGTGCTCAGGCGCGCGACCGAGATACGCCCCTCGCTCGAGCCGCTGACCCTCGGTCCGCTGCGCCTCGACCCGGCCCGGCACCGCGCCACG
>JAFEDP010000607.1 GCA_018241545.1 Pseudomonadota bacterium | reverse complement strand
GGACTGGCACGTCGAGCGGCTGTACGCGTTCGCCCGCGACGCCGGCGCCTCGTGGCTCGAGCCCTCGCTGTCGCGCTACGTGGTCGACCTCAACCGGCCGCCCGACGACGCGGCCCTGTACCCGGGCCAGGTCTCGACCGGCTTGTGCCCGACGCACAGCTTCGATGGCGAGCCGCTGTACGCCGGCCCGGTGCCGCAGGCTCCGGAGGTCGGCGAGCGCCGGCGCCGCTACTGGCAGCCGTACCACGATGCGCTCGCGGGTCTGCTGGCCGAGGCCCGTGCGCGCCACGGCCATGCGGTGCTGCTCGATGCGCACTCGATCCGCTCGCGCGTGCCGCGCCTGTTCGACGGCCGGCTGCCCGACGTCAATCTCGGCAGCCACGACGGGCGCGCCTGCGCGCCGGGGCTGATCGCAGGCGTGACCGGCGTGCTCGGCGCGCAGTCGCGGTTCAGCCACGTGCTCGACGGGCGCTTCAAGGGTGGCTACATCACGCGCCACTACGGCCGGCCGGACCTGGGCGTGCACGCGCTGCAGATCGAGCTGGCGCAGGCCGCGTACATGGAGGAGCCGCTCGGCGCGTACGATGAGCGGCGCGCGGCGCCGCTGCGGGCGCTGCTGGAGCAGGTCGTGGCGTCGCTGACGGGGTTCACGCCGCACTAGCGCCGGGGCCACCCGGCACAGGAGTCTGAGATGAGCGAGGGCAGCCGGGCTGCGATCGTCACCGGTGGCTCGTCGGGGATCGGCGCGGCAACCGCGACCGAGCTGGCGCGCCGGGGCGTCGACGTGCTCGTCAACTATGCCCAGAACCGGGCGGCGGCCGAGGAGGTCGCGGCCGCGTGCCGTGCCCACGGCGCGCGTGCCGAGGTCGCGCAGGGCGACGTCGCCCGCGACGCCGACTGCCGCGCGCTGGCGGCTGCGGCGCTCGCGGCGTTCGGGCGCATCGACTACCTGGTGAACAACGCCGGTGTCTCCAAGTTCGTCCGCCACGCCGACCTCGACGGCCTCGTCGCCGCCGACTTCGAGCGCATCTTCGCCGTCAACGTCGTCGGTGCGTACCAGATGGTGCGTGCCGCGCTGCCGGCGCTGCGGGCCAGCGGGCGCGGCGCCGTCGTCAACGTGTCCTCCGTCGCCGGTACTATCGGGGTCGGCAGCTCGGTCGCCTACGCGGCGTCGAAGGCGGCGCTGATCAGCCTGACCGTGACGCTGGCGCGGGCGCTCGCGCCGGAGGTGCGGCTCAATGCGGTCGCGCCCGGCTTCGTCGACACCCCCTGGCACGCGGCGCGCATGGGCGAGGAGCGGGCCGCCAAGGCGCGGGCCCACGTCGCCGAGACCACGCCGCTCAAGGCCGTCACCCAGCCCGCGGACATCGCCGGCCCGATCGTGTGGCTGCTCGAGGGCGCCGGGCACGTCACCGGCGAGACGGTGCAGATCGACGCCGGGCTGCACCTCAAGGTCGGCCAGCTCGCCTGAGCGCAACGGCCGCCCGGCGGGCGGCCTAGGTAGATCTACCGCTGGTCGGCCGGCCGGGCGGGTCCAATCATGTAGCGACCGAAGGCCACCCGGAACGGTCGCCATGGGCGGTGGGCAGGCGGAGACCGCCGGCGCCGTCGCTGCCACGGACGGCGACGTCGTCGCGCGTGCCATGAACGAGGTGCTCGCGGCCGAGCGTGCCGCGGCAGCTGCGATCGAGGCGTGCCAGGCCGACTTCGAGCGCGCGGTCGCGACCGCACGGGCGCAGGCGCGTGCGCGCGTGGCGCGCGCCGAGTCGCTGGCGCAGGCGATCCACGCCCGCACCGAGCC
>JAFEDP010000606.1 GCA_018241545.1 Pseudomonadota bacterium | reverse complement strand
CCTCGACACGCCGGTGCTGCACTGGTTCGACGCCGCCAAGGTGCGGCATGTCGACGAGCGCAAGCGGCGACTGACGCTGCGCCACGTGCTGACGATGACCACCGGGCTCGAGTGGAACGAGAACGTGCCGTACGACGACCCGCGCAGCGATTCCTCGCTGATGGAGGCGACCGACGACTGGGTCCGGTACGTGATCGACAAGCCGATGGCGGAGGAGCCCGGGCGCAGGTTCAACTACAGCAGCGGCGCGACCGAGCTGCTGGCCGAGATCTTCCGGCGCGAGACGGGCCAGGACATTGAGGCCTACGGACGCCGCCACCTGTTCGAGCCGCTCGGGATCCGCTACCACTGGAAGCGCACCTACCTCGGCCTCGTCGACACGGAAGGCGGGCTGTACCTGTCGGGGCCCGACCTCGCCAAGATCGGGCTGCTGTACCTGCGCGGTGGCGAGTGGGAGGGGCGGCAGGTCGTGCCGGCGGACTGGGTGCACCAGTCGGTCGCGCCGTTCATCGCTGCTGGCGACGACGGCGAGCCGTTCCAGTACGGCTTCAAGTGGTGGCTCTA
This sequence comes from Pseudomonadota bacterium, assembly GCA_018241545.1. Classification (GTDB taxonomy): domain Bacteria; phylum Pseudomonadota; class Gammaproteobacteria; order Steroidobacterales; family Steroidobacteraceae; genus CAIKZZ01. The sequence goes on along the minus strand of JAFEDP010000606.1, from coordinate 1,237 downwards.
CAAGCGACCCGACAACGGGCGCATCGTGTGGATGGCGCGCGGCTTCGGCGGCCAGCGCCTGATGGTGTTCCCCGAGGAAGGCCTGATCGCGACGTTCACGGGCTGGGAGATCATCAAGGACCCGCCGCCGACGTCCGAACTGGTCGGGCGGCTCGTCAGGGCCCTGGCGGCGCCGATCTGCCCCGGCACCGCGCATTAGCCGGGCGGGCCGCCGGCCGACGCTGCCGGCGCCTGCGGCCGGCCGTTCACGGCGGGCGGCGCCGCACGGTCGGGCGCCGCGCTCTCGGCTACACTGGACGCCGCACGGTCACCACTCGGCCAGGAGGGCGTTCACGTGAGCCTGTTCGGAGCCCCGCACGATCTCACCCGTCAGTTCATCGCCCGTCCCGACGAGGCGAAGGACGACATCCTCTATAAGTGGCCGGAACTGACGATCCGCAAGCTGACGCAGGTGACCGTCCAGCCCGACGAGACGGCGCTGTTCGTCAAGGAGGGCAAGATCGTCGGCACGCTGCCGCAGGGACGCTCGACGCTCGACGGCGCGCTGATCCCGTTCCTCGGCGACATCGTCGACTGGGCGAGCGGCGGCAACATGTACCGCGCGGAGCTCTACTTCGTCGGCACGCGCGAATTCGTCAGCCTGCCGTTCGGCGGCCCGGTCGACAACGTCGCCGATCCGGAGACCGGCCTCGCGGTGGGCCTGCGGGTCTTCGGCGAGTACGCGCTGACGGTCGTCGACCCGTCCGCGATGATCACGCGGCTCGTCGGCACGCGGCAGGCGTCCAACGACCTGATCACCGACTGGGCGCGCGAGCAGATCATGAAGGTGCTGCGCACCGGCGTCGTGCGGCGGCTCACCACCGAGAAGTGGCCGGTGCTCGGCCTCGCGGCCCGCACCGCCGACATCGAGGCGGCGCTGATCGCGGACGTGCAGGCGCCGCTTGCGCCGTACGGGCTCAAGATCACGCGCCTCGGCAACGTGACCATCAGCCTCAACCCCGACGACGAGAAGACCCTCAAGGGCCTGCGCAAGGACACCGCCTACACGCAGCTCGCCGGCGGCTTTCGCGAGTACGGCGTCGGCGCGGCCCTCAAGGGCATTGGCGAGGGCGCCGCGGCCGGCGGCAACGGCGGCGTGGCGGCGCTCGGCGTCGGCATGGGGCTGGGCGGGATCGTGGCGGGTGCCGGCCTCGCGCCCGGCGGCGGGACGGCCCCGGGCGGCGGCGGCGCGCCGGGC